>NZ_JBSMEZ010000093.1:0-13102 GCF_056498605.1 Profundibacter sp. | reverse complement strand
GACGGCAAACCGCACCACAACGTCCTGTCCGGTGGATATACCGCCCAGAATACCGCCCGCATGGTTCGAGGAGTAGATGGGTCCGTCCGGCCCCATGGTGATCTCGTCTGCATTTGCCTCGCCCGTCAGAACGGCGGCGTTCATACCCTCGCCAATCTCGACGCCTTTGACCGCGTTGATCGACATCATCGCCGCGGCAAGGTCAGTATCCAGCTTGCCATAAACCGGCGCACCCAAACCGGCCGGAAGGCCACGCGCGACCACCTCGACCACCGCCCCGACAGAACTGCCGGATTTGCGTAGATCATCTAGGTATGTGGCCCAAGTTTTAGCGGCGCTCGCATCGGGGGTCCAAAACGGGTTGCGCGATATCTCATCCCAATCGATCCGCTTACGGTCAATTTTATGAGGCCCCATTTGTACCATATAGCCGGTGATTTGTACATTTGGTACCAAACTGGCCAGCGCCGCCCGCGCCAAACCACCCGCCGCCACCCGCGCCGCCGTTTCCCGTGCCGAGGAGCGCCCACCACCGCGATGATCGCGAATGCCGTATTTCTGCCAATAGGTGATATCGGCATGGCCGGGGCGGAATTTTTCGGCGATATCGCCGTAATCTTTGGAGCGCTGATCGGTGTTCTCGATCATCAGTTGCACAGGGGTGCCGGTGGTTTTGCCCTCGAATACACCTGATAAAATCCGCACCTGATCGGCCTCGCGCCGCTGGGTGGTATATTTGTTCTGCCCCGGTTTGCGCATGTCCATCCAGTGTTGCAGCATCGCTTCGTCAATTGCTACATTCGGCGGGCAACCGTCTACTGTCGCACCCAAAGCAGGCCCGTGGCTTTCGCCCCAAGTGGTGACGCGAAACAGGTGGCCAAAACTATTGATCGACATGTGCAATGCTCCTTTGACCTATGCATTTAGCCGCCACAGCTGTGTGGCTCAAGGTATTTTGGCTTGTCACGCAGGATTGGCGCGCATAGATGTAGCAATACCTCGGGGGGCCTACTTTGGCTGAGATGCAATAATGCGGACCCGTTGAACCTGAACCGGTTAACACCGGCGGAGGGAAGGTTTTGGATCATCTCCACCTTTGCCCTTTCGCCGCATTTGGAGGATGAGACATGAGATATCCACTACTTGCAGCGGGATTTTGTGCAATTGCCAGCAGTGCAATTGCCGAAACTCCTGTGCTGACAGTCTATACCTATGACAGCTTTGTATCCGATTGGGGCCCTGGCCCTGCGGTGGAAAAAGCATTCGAGGAGATCTGCGGATGTGATCTGAAATTCGTTGGCGCTGGCGATGGGGCCGCGTTGCTGGCGCGGGTTCGGCTGGAGGGCAAACACACCAAGGCCGATGTGGTTTTGGGACTGGATACCAACCTGACGCAAACTGCTTACGAGACTGGTTTATTTGAGCCGCATGGCGTGTCGGTTGATCTGGACCTGCCCGTGACGTGGGGAAATGATGTATTCCTGCCCTATGATTGGGGCTATTTCGCATTTGTTTATAAGCGGGATGGAATCACCGATGTGCCTGCCAATTTCAAAGAACTGGCAGCGTCCGATTTGAAAATTGTCATTCAAGATCCGCGGTCGTCCACCCCCGGTTTGGGGCTGCTGATGTGGGTCAAAGCCGCCTATGGCGACGAGGCACCTGCGATTTGGGAAGGGTTGTCAGGCAATATCATCACCGTGACCAAAGGCTGGTCTGAGGCTTACGGGATGTTTCAGGAGGGTGAGGCCGATATGGTTTTGTCCTACACCACATCCCCCGCATACCATTTGATCGCCGAGGAAGACGCGGGCTATGCGGCGGCGACCTTTGACGAGGGGCATTATTTGCAGATCGAAGTGGCGGGCAAAATCGTGGGCACAAAACAGCCTGAGTTGGCGGACCAGTTCATGGCATTTGTCGTCTCGGATGCGTTCCAGTCAATCATCCCGACGACAAACTGGATGTATCCGGCAAAACTTCCGGCCAGTGGATTGCCTGATGGGTTTGAAACCCTGATCACCCCTCAGAAATCCTTGATTTTTGATGAGGATCTGGTCGCGGAAAACCGCAGCAAGGCATTGGAAGAATGGCTAAGCGCGCTTTCAAAATAACCCCTGTGATCGGGATCGGTGCAGGGGCGGTTTTGCTTCTGCTTACCCTGATTCTTGGCCCGCTTGGCGCACTGTTGTGGCGGGCCGAGGGGCCAGCCGCGCTGGGCGTGGCTGACTGGGCCGCGGTGCGGTTTACCGTGTTGCAGGCCACATTGTCGGCTGGGATCAGCGTGGCGCTGGCGGTGCCGGTGGCGCGGGCCTTGGCGCGGCGACAGTTCGTGGGGCGCGGGGTGCTGATCACTCTGCTGGGCGCGCCGTTTATCCTGCCGGTGATTGTGGCTGTTATGGGCCTGCTTTCGGTGTTTGGGCGCGGCGGAATTATCAACGCGATGCTGGGCTGGGTCGGGCTGGGACCGATACATATCTACGGGTTGCACGGCGTGGTTCTGGCGCATGTGTTTTTCAACCTGCCGCTGGCAACGCGCCTGATTTTACAGGGCTGGCTGGCGATCCCGTCCGAGCGCTTTCGCCTTGCTGCTTCCCTCGGGTTTCAGGGCCGTGATGTTGGCCGTATTCTTGAACGCCCGATGTTGCGCGAAGTCGTGCCGGGGGCGTTCATGGTGGTGTTTTTGATTTGTTTGACCAGCTTTGCGGTGGCTTTGGCATTGGGGGGCGGGCCAAAGGCGACTACGGTGGAGTTGGCGATCTATCAGGCGTTCCGGTTTGACTTTGATCTGGGCCGCGCGGCGTTGTTGGCGGGGGTGCAATTCGGCATGGGCGCGGTGGCGGCTATGCTGATGCTGTGGGTCGCGGTTCCGGCGACAATGGGGGCGGGACTGGATCGTGCGCATGAAGGCTGGGATGCGCCAAAGGTCTGGTGGGATGGCGCGTTACTGACTGTGATGACCTTGTTTTTAATCACTCCGCTTTTGATGATATTAATCGACGGGTTGCCCAACCTGTTTACCTTGCCTGCGAGTGTCTATCAGGCGGCAGGACGCTCATTAGGTGTGGCGCTGGCGTCGATGGTTATTGGCGTGGGACTGGCGTTGAGCATTGCGATGTTGGTTGTGCGCCTGAAACGGGGCGCGGTGCTGGTGGAAAGCATCGGCTATCTGGCGCTGGCCGCGTCGCCTTTGGTGATCGGGGCTGGGTTGTTCATTGTGCTCTACCGCGTGGTTGATCCGGTGGCTTTGGCGCTGCCGGTTACGGCACTGGTTAATGCGGTGATGAGCCTGCCGTTTGCATTGCGCACACTGGTACCTGCAGTGCGCGATGTTGAAGCATCATACGGGCAGTTGGCTGACAGCCTGTCGCTGAATGGGTGGGTGCGGATGCGGTTGGTTCTATTGCCGCGCTTGCGCCGCCCGCTGGGGTTTTCGGCGGGATTGGGAGCGGCGCTATCGATGGGGGATTTGGGTGTGATTGCGTTGTTTTCCGATCCTGAAAGTGCGACTTTGCCGTTGCAGATGTATCGCCTGATGTCGGCCTACCGGATGGAACAGGCAGCGGGGGCTGCCGTGTTGTTGCTGGGTATGTCGCTGTTTTTGTTTTGGATTTTTGATCGCGGGGGGCGTGCGGATGCTGACGTTTGAGGGATTGGAATATGTGCAGGGTGATTTTTCACTGACCGCTGACTTTGGCGTTCAGACTGGTGCGCGGGTTGCTGTGATTGGGCCGTCGGGCGGGGGGAAATCTACATTTCTAAGTTTAATTGCTGGGTTCTTGGTGCCAACACGCGGACGGGTCTTATGGGATGGAAGTGACATGGCGGGCTTACTGCCGGGGGCGCAGCCTGTGAGCATTTTGTTTCAGGATAATAACCTGTTTCCACATCTAACGGTGGCGCAGAATGTCGGGTTAGGGTTGCGGGCGGATTTACGATTGACAGAGGCGCAACGGGATCAGGTCGAAGCGGCGCTGGTGCGGGTTGATCTGTCGGGGCTTGGGGCGCGAAAACCGGCGGCCCTATCCGGTGGGCAGATCAGCCGCGTGGCGTTGGCGCGGATGTTATTGCGGGCCAAACCGGTGTTGTTGCTGGATGAGCCATTCGCGGCGCTGGGGCCAGCGCTACGTGACGAGATGCTGGATTTGGTTGCGGAACTGGTGGCCGAGACCAAGGCGACATTATTGATAGTGAGCCACAATCCAGAGGACGCGAAACGGATCGCGCAATCGGTGGTTTTGGTCAGTGACGGGGTCGCGAATGCACCGGTGGAAACAGGGACGATTTTTGCGGACCCACCAACGGCGTTGCGGGCCTATCTGGGCTAAAAATGGCGATATGGAAACCGTATGGGAAACGTATGGGTTTTATACATGCGCAGGGTTTGGCGTGGACAGGGTGCTAAATGGAAACCCTGCGGGTTGCTTTATTATTTGATTTGCCTCCGGCGGAGGTATTTCCAGCAAGAAGAAGACAAAAGAAAAGCCCCGCTGTGGTGAGCGGGGCTTTGATGTTTGTAAGGCTAAGAAGGTTTAGCTGTTGTCTGCTTCATCTTTGGCACGTTGTTTGATCGGTGCCCAGATGCGCTTGTTGGTAGCATAGAGCAGGACCGACAGCATGGTCAGCAACAGAACCGCGATGAAGCCGACTTTTTTGCGGTCCATCATTTTGGGTTCGGCTGTCCACATCAGGAAAGATGCAACGTCAATTGCCTCATGCTCCAGCTCGTTGCTGGAGCCATCGGCAAATTCGACATCTTCGCCGTAAAGCGGCGGAGGCATGGAAATCCAGCCGCCAGCAAAGGCATGGTTTTCGTAGTAGGTTTTGCCTGCCTCTTCTTTTTCCTCGCCAGTGTAGCCATTCAGGATGGACACGATATGTTCGGGTCCGCCAATGCCGCGGAACAGCTGGTTCATACCGGTGCCGTAAGGCCCCTCATAGCCTTTGCGCGCCTTTGCCATCAATGACAGGTCAGGTGCGTTCGGATCAGCCGAAACTGGGAAGTGGTCGGTCGGCTTGCGCGGAACGTCCTCGTCCTTTTCCGGATCATAGATATCCATCTCTTTGGCATAGTCACGGACATAATCTGCGGACAGGTTCGGGCCGCCTTCGTCACCAAGAGTGCGAATGGGCACGAATTTCAAACCGTGACAGGCCGAGCAGACCTCGGTGTAGACTTGAAGCCCGCGTTGCAGTTGGTCCTGATCATATGTGCCAAAGGGGCTTTCAAACGAGAAGTCCACGCTTTCGGTGTGGATCGCCTCATTGGCCGCTACGCCCCCAACCGTAAGGGTCAGGGCGGTGACTGCGGTGATTGCAAGTTTCATAAACATATTCCCGTCTCCTTTCTTAATGGTTGCCGTAGTGGGCGTTGAAATCGTCCTCGATGGTGGCCGGTGGTGTATCCGGTTTCTCGATCACACCTAGCAGCGGCAGGATGACCAGGAAGTAACCAAACCAATAGGCCGAAGCAATCAGCGAGATGGTTGGATAGATACCCGTGGTCGGGCGAGACCCGCCCCACATCAGCACAAGGAAGTCGATGACCAGCAACGCAAACCACCATTTGAACATCGGGCGGAAGCGACCGGAACGGGCCGATGATGTGTCCAGCCACGGCACCAGAGCCATAACCGCGATAGCGCCAAACATCGCAATCACACCAAAGAATTTGGCATCAACGATGCCGAAGGTGATCCAACTGGCAAACTGCACAACCCAGACATCTGCGGTAAACGCCCGCAGGATTGCGTAGAACGGCAAGAAGTACCATTCGGGCACAATGTGCGCCGGTGTCGACAGTGGGTTTGCCTCGATGTAGTTGTCAGGTTCACCCAGATAGTTAGGCATGAAACCGACGATGGCAAAGAAGATCAGCAGCACAACGGCCAGCGCGAACAAATCCTTGATCACGAAGTAGGGCCAGAAGGGCAATGTATCTTTTTCGGCTTCTTCTTTGGAGCCGCGACGCACTTCGACGCCGGTCGGGTTGCCATTCCCAGTGGTGTGGAATGCCCAGATGTGTATGGCCACAAGGGCGGCAATCACGAAAGGCAGCAGGTAGTGCAGCGAGAAAAAGCGGTTCAGCGTGGCGTTATCCACAGCGGGTCCGCCCAGCAGCCATGCCTGAATGCTTTCGCCGATAAACGGGATCGCACCGAACAGGCCGGTGATCACGGTCGCGCCCCAGAAGGACATTTGCCCCCAAGGCAGCACATAGCCCATGAATGCAGTGGCCATCATCGCCAGATAGATCAGCATACCGATGATCCAGGTCACCTCGCGCGGGGCCTTGTAAGACCCGTAGTAAAGACCGCGAAAGATGTGCAGATAAACAGCGATAAAGAACAGGGATGCGCCATTTGTGTGCAGATAGCGGAGCATATAGCCGCCATTCACATCGCGCATGATATGTTCAACCGACGCAAACGCCATGTCGACATGCGGTGTATAGTGCATCGCCAGAACGATGCCGGTGACAATCTGCAAGACAAGGCAGAACGCCAGAATGATGCCCCAGATCCACATCCAGTTCAGATTTTTGGGTGTGGGGATCATGATTGTATCATAAACCAGTCCGACAATGGGCAGTCGCACATGTAGCCATTTTCCAAAGCCCGATTTGGGCTCGTAATGATCGTGAGGAATTCCTGACATTACTCTCTCCCTTATCCGAGTTTGATAATTGTGTCGTTAAAGAACGCATTGACCGGAACATCCAGATTCCGCGGGGCGGGGCCTTTGCGAATACGGCCAGCACTATCGTAGTGCGACCCGTGACAAGGGCAGAACCAGCCGCCAAAATCACCGGATGCACCCCCTAGCGGTACACAGCCCAAGTGGGTGCAAACGCCCATCATCACCAGCCATTCACCGTTTTCGTCCAATGTGCGGTTTTGGTCGGATGCGTCGGTGTCAGGTTTGTTTTTGTTCCGGCTATCGGTATCAACCAGATCTTCCAGCGGGGTTTCGCGGGCAAGTTTGATATCTGCTTCGTTGCGGCGGCGGATGAACACCGGCTTGCCGCGCCATTTGACGGTCAGCTGGGTGCCGACTTCTATATCGGAAACATCAACAAGAATAGATGATAGCGCGCGCACATCGGCGGTGGCGTTCATCTGGTTAACAAGCGGCCAAACGGCGACCCCTGCGGTAACGGCACCGGCACCTGCGGTGGCGTAATACAGGAAATCCCGACGGGTACCTGAATGATCTTCTGCGTGGGACACTGACAATCCCTCCTTTGTTGATAGTTGGTCCGTTTTTGCCAAGGCCACAGAAATGGCCGCAGCTGAAAACAGCGCTCCTTGGGCGGGTGTTTAGCTCTGGAATCGGGGCACGTCTAGCGCAACAGTGTTAGGTGGACATTAAAACACGCCAAATAATGCTGTTTTTTGCATATTTGGCGGCAAGTGCGGCGATATATAGCGTTCAGGGGCGGGTTGCCTGCATGCTGTCGCGTTGGGAAAATGCGGCGAACCAGTCGTCCAGCGCATCGTGCCCCTTGCGCCAGGCGCGATCATCATGGCGGAAATCCAGATATCCAAGGGCACAGGCAACCGCGATATGCCCCATGTCCATCGGTCCGGCAAGGTGGCTCATCCAGCGGGTTGTAATCGCGTCCAGTGCGCGGCTGATTTTATCCCATTGGCCATTGACCCAATCAGCAGATTGCAGATTTTCGGGGCGGCAGCGCCCCTCGTATACCATCAGAACGGCGGCATCCATGATCCCGTCGGCTGTTGCCTCGAGTGTCAGGGTTTCCCATATGCTGCGGTCTGGATACAGCCCCGCATCGGCACGGGCATCCAGATAGCGGCAGATCACGCGGCTGTCGTAAATTGCCGGACCGTCGGGGCGTGACAGGGCAGGTAGTTTGCCCAGCGGGTTATGGGCGGTGGGTGCCTGACTTGCATCCAGCGGGGTGGCGTGGGTCGCAACCAGCTCTACATCGTCCAGTTGGCCGGTTTCATGTAGGGTGACCATAACCTTGCGCACAAAGGGCGAGGCGGAAGCGTAGTATAGTTGCATTCAGAGTTTCCTTATGATGATGCGCCCAAGCGCCGTAATGTCGATTTCCACGCCGGGGCCGTCATTACCAAAGCGGATTTTGCGCCGAAATCGTGTGGTGGTATTGGTTTGGCCCGCATCGCGCCGCACACTGATGCCATCCTCGAGATCATCCAGCGCGTCCTCGGCACGTTGATCACGCCGCCCGCGTGAAACCTTGCGCGTCATAACGTAAGTGGTCAGCGCAACGGTGCCGTAACGAAGGGCGATACCGACGATAGGGGCAAGAGGTAGGGGCATTTTGTGTCCTCCCTGACAGTCCGTCTGTCATATATGTAGGTATTCGCGGTGATATTGTCCAATATTTCAGGCATGGGGGCATAAGATTCTATGCGCTCCGCGCGGGGGATATTTATGGAACGATAATGGACACTAATCAGTTTCGGGGGCCATCATCAGGGCGGCCAACAGGGCGGTTTCCGCGCCGATGCCATAGGCCTTGACGTTTTGTGCAGCGGAAAGGCGGGCGTTATCCGGTTTGTTCTGGCCCAGTTTCCATGTGCCATCCACTGTTTCGATATCAAAGCGGAACGGGGTGATCATGCGCATCATTTTGGCCAATGCCTCGGGTGGCATTTTGGCGTTGCTCCACGGAGGTTTAGGCAGCAGGCGGTTTTCGAATTGGGCGGCGAGGGTATCGATGCTGGCGCGCAGCTTTTCGGGTGGCAGTTGGGTCAGGGTGCCGCGCAGGTGGATTGCGGTGTAGTTCCATGTGGGTACCAGATCATCCACGCCGTACCAGTCGGGTGAGATATAGCTATCAGGGCCGGAAACTGCGATCACGGCAGGCATAGAATCGGTGCATGCGCGGGCAATCGGGTTTGAGCGGACAAGGTGCAGATCGGTGGTTTTGCCATCGTCTGACAGGGCAAACGGGATGTGGGCGATCAGGGGGGCGTCATCACCGTTAACCGAAAGGGTGCCAAAGCCGCGCTCGCGGGCGAAGTCGAGATTGGTTTCGACAGGTGTTTTGCGAAAGGCGGGATTGGGGTGCATTCTGGTATCCTTGCTGCTTGGCGGTCAGGATGGGGCAAAGCGGTGGCGAAAGGCAAGCCCTAGGTCCCGACCAACCCTAGACGACGCTATATAGCTCTGAAGGCATCAGGATCAGGCCAAGCGCGATTTTGATGCAGATCGCCAGCACCATCAGCGCCAGCAGGATGCGCAGCTGTTCGGCCTTCATCTTTAACCCCAGTTTGGTGCCGACTTGCGCGCCAATAACACCGCTGATCAGCAGGCAAACGGCCAGCACCACGTCTACTGTCTGGCTTTCGACTGCGTGCATCATTGTGGCGAATGCGGCGACAAAAATGATCTGGAATAGCGAGGTTCCGACCACCACTTTGGTTGGCATTCCCAGAATATAGATCATTGCCGGTACCATGATAAAACCGCCGCCAACGCCCATGATCGCCGACAGCACCCCGACGATTAGTCCTGTCGCAACGGGAGGAATCACGCTGATATAAAGTTTCGATGTGCGAAAACGGGTTTTGAACGGCAGTTCCTGCAGGCGCGAGTGGTGACGCTTGTGTTTGCGGGGTTTGTTGCTTTTTGCCCGTCGGATGGCGTTCAGGCTTTCGATCAGCATAAGACCACCGATCAGTCCCAGAAACAGCACGTAACACAGGTTCACCATCAGTTCGACTTGACCCAAGCTTTTCAGCCATGTGAACACCTGAACCCCCAGCGCGGCCCCGACAAGGCCACCCGCCAGCAGGACCAGACCCATTTTCAGATCAACCGTCTTGCGTCTGAAATGCGCCAGCACGCCGGACAAGGAGGAGGCGACGATCTGGTTCGCGCCGGTTGCCACGGCCACAGCGGGCGGGATGCCGATGAAGAACAGGAAAGGCGTTAGGATAAACCCGCCGCCAACGCCGAACATGCCCGAAAGAATGCCGACCATGCCGCCGAGACCCAGCAACAGGTAAAGGTTCACCGATACTTCGGCTATGGGAAGGTAGATTTGCATTTCTGAAAAGCCCGAGGGAGATTTGAATCGCGCTCTACGCCTGTTTGGCTGCAAAAGCCAGAAAAATATATTCGCGTTAGTGAATATTATTGTCGGGGAACAGGGTGACCGGATCACCCGCCTGCCATTTCGGATATTTTTGCATGATGTCTGTGAAGCGGGCGGATGCAATGAAATGCTCCAGCCAATTGGACAAGTTTGGCCAAGGTTGCGCATCGAACCACGCCTTGTCGACAAAGGCGAACTGTCGCACGAAGGTGAGGATCGCCATGTCGGCCAGAGTTGCCGTCTGGCCAAACAGATAGGGCTGTGTTGTCAGCATCAGGTCAAGGCTGAGCAGGAAGGTTGCGGCGGTGGCGCGGTCCGTATTGCTGCGTTTGTATTTATAAGCGTCCAGCGCGGGTTTGTAACGGGTATCGGATTCGGTGATCAGGGCATTGCCTTCTGACGGCATCTTAAGCCAGCCTTCGGGGTCGTTTTGGCCAAGGGCCCAGAGCATGATGTCGAGGCTTTCTTCGATCACATCAGGGGTCAGTAGCACTGGCACGGTGGCCTTGGGTGAGGCCTTAATCAGTTCAGGTGCTTTGTCGCGCAGCAGGACTTCACGCAGCTCAACAGTGATGCCTGCGCTGGCTAAGGCAAGGCGGGCGCGCATGGCATATGGGCAACGCCGGAAGGAATAGAGGATGGGAAGGCCCAAAGAGATTCTATGCCTCCGGCGGGGCGATTTGTGGAACAGAAATGGGGGAGGCGGTGAGTTGAATGCCTGCGTGGCCGGTGATTTTAGCCGAGATGATCTGGCCAACAGGTTGATCGATGCTGAAAGTGGTCTCGGTGAATTGCTCGGTGCGGCCCATGCGTGGGTTTTCCATCAGGATGTTGTGGGTTTGGCCGACTTGGACCGCGAGGTGCTTGGTGACCTGAACATCGCCCGCATTGCGAAGGGCCGCGGCGCGGGTTTTGATAATGGCGCCGTTCACCGCGGGCATCCGTGCGGCGGGGGTGCCTTTGCGGGCGGAATAAGGGAAGACGTGCAGCCAAGTGAGATTGCAATCGTTGATCAGTTTCAACGAGTTTTCAAACATTGCATCGGTTTCAGTCGGGAAGCCCGCGATGATGTCGGCCCCGAATGTGATGTCGGGGCGCAAGCGCTGGGCCTGTTCGGTAAAGGCGATGGCATCTTCGCGGCTATGGCGACGTTTCATGCGTTTCAGGATCATGTTGTCGCCCGCTTGCAGGGACAAGTGCAGGTGCGGCATCAGGCGGGGTTCGGTAGCGATGGTTTGCATCAAGGCATCATCCACCTCAATGCTGTCAATCGAGGAAATCCGCAAGCGCGGCAGGTCCGGCACCAGTTTCAGGATGCGCATCACCAGATCTCCGAAACGGGGGCTTGCGGGCAGGTCTGCGCCCCAGCTGGTTAGGTCCACACCCGTCAACACCACTTCGTTATAACCCGTATCAACCAGCCGCTTGATCTGATCGACCACAACACCCGCCGGAACTGATCGCGAATTGCCACGACCGTAAGGGATGATGCAAAAGGTGCAGCGGTGGTCGCAGCCGTTTTGCACCTGAACATAGGCGCGGGACCGCGTGCCAAAGCCGTCGATCAAATGGCCAGCGGTTTGGGTGACGGACATGATGTCATCGACTTGTACCCGCTCGCTGTTCCCAATGAAGTCAGGGCCAAGTTGCGCCCACGTATCAGCCTGCATTTTCTCGGTGTTGCCGACGACCAGATCAACCTCGGCCATCTGCGCAAATGTTTCAGGCTCGGTTTGTGCAGCGCAGCCGGTGACGATCAGTTTGGCATCGGGATGGGTGCGGCGCAGTTTGCGGATTTCCTGACGGGCCTTGCGCACCGCCTCAGCTGTGACGGCGCAGGTGTTGATCACCACGGCATTTTCAACGCCAGCGCTGGCGGCAAGACCCTTCATCGCCTCGGTTTCATAGGAATTCAGCCGGCACCCAAGCGTGGTGAATACGGAAGCATTGGCCATGTCAGACAGACCCCAGAAAATCAGCTGTCAGAGTGCCGTTTGCCACATGCGTTGTTGGCCCTGTCATCCAGACGCCATCCTCGCGCCAATCAATCTGCAACGTACCGCCGTCCAGATCAATTCGAACCTTGCGCCCCGTTAGACCGCGACGCGCGGCGGCAACGGTGGTGGCGCAACTAGAGGAGCCAGAGGCCAGCGTGATGCCCACACCGCGTTCCCACACCCGCATGCGGATATGATCGGGGCCAATGATGCTGGCGACCTGCACATTGGTGCGTTCGGGATAGAGCGGGTGATGTTCATGTGCGGCACCGAATTCGGGCAGGTCGACGGCCTCGGCAACCTCAACGAAAAACGTGCAATGCGGGTTGCCCATACCGGTGGCGGTTGGGGCACCGTCTATCGGCAATTCCAGGGTGTCCATTTCGCGGGCCAACGGCACCTCGTTCCACGCCAGCTGTGGCTGTCCCATATTGACCGAGGTCAGGCCATTGCCCGCATCGACGGCGTATAGATCACCGCGCTCGGTCGTTAGATGCAGATGGGCTGCACCGGATTCATCCATCAGGTGACGCGCTATACATCGGGTGGCATTGCCACAAGCCGCCGAAAGCGTGCCGTCACTGTTATAAAACGTCAGATGCGCGTCATGGGCACCGGTTGCGATGATCGCAAGCTGGTCAAACCCGATCCCGCGATGCCGATCCCCGATGGCGCGTGCCAGCTCCGGCGTCATGATATCGCCCAACCCGCGGGAATCAATCACCACGAAATCGTTGCCCAGCCCGTGCATCTTCATGAACGGCAGGGTTTTATGAGTGTTTGGCATACGCATAAGCGCCATATAGCGGGGGTTCGGGGTGATTTCCAGTCAGAGATTGGAAAGGCTATGATTGCCGGAGGCTAAGGCGGGCGATCCTGCGGCGGGGTGGCGACGTATCTGCACACGGATCAACTCGGCTCGGTGCGGGTGATGACGGGGGCGGATGGGGCGTCGGACAAGGAGACCACCTATCGTCCGTTTGGCGAGGCGGTCGACACCATCACCGACCCG
>NZ_JBSMEZ010000092.1:0-12956 GCF_056498605.1 Profundibacter sp. | reverse complement strand
GTAATAACCGCCGCTCGGTTTGGGTTTGTCAGCGGTGCCGGTTTTGCCTCCCACCGCATATCCCTCGACCTCGCCAAAGGACGCCGTGCCGCGCAGCACCACTTGTCGCAGGATCGAACGCAGTTGCGCCGATGTGCGTTCCGAGATCACAGCATCACCTTTCCGTGGCCCGTTTTGGCGCAGCAGGGTTGGTTTGACACGGTAGCCACCATTCACAACAGACGAGTAGGCGGTGGCCAGCTGCAGCGGGCTGGTCGACAACCCGTGGCCATAGGAAATGGTCATGGTCGACAGTTCCGACCATTTTTGCGGCAACAAAGGTTTCGCGCCATGGGCCTCGACCAACTCAACGGGTGTGGGTTCGAGCAAACCTAGCGAAGCAAGGAATTCACGCTGGCGTTCGGCGCCTATTTTGATCGCCACATTGGCGGTGCCGATGTTGGAGGATTTCACAATCACGTCGGTCATTGACAGTTGTGCGCCATAATTATGAAAATCGCGGATACGGAATTTGCCCCAGCGCAACGGGCCTTTGGTGTTGACCATGGTTGACGGGTTCACCAACCCGATGTCCAGCGCTTGTGCCGCAGCAAACACTTTGAACACCGAACCCAACTCGTAAAGCCCCTGCACCGCGCGGTTAAACAGCGGGCTGTCCGAAGCATCGCCTTTGGTCAAAACGCGGGGCCGTGTGTTTGGGTCAAAATCCGGAAGACTAACCATCGAAAGGATTTCACCACTGTTCACATCCATCAATACAGCTGCAGCACCCTTGGCGTTCATCAGTTTCATCCCGCCCCACAGCACCTCTCGGGTGGCAGCCTGAACCGTCATATCAATCGACAATTGCAGCGGCTGGCCATCCAGTGCCGGATCACGCAGGTAGTCATCATAGGCTTTTTCAACGCCCGCCGTGCCGATAACTTCGGCCGATCCCACCCCTTCACGGCCAAACGATGCACCGCCCAGAATATGGGCCGCCAGTTTGCCGTTGGGATAGAGACGCATTTCACGCGGGCCAAACAGCAGACCAGGGTCGCCAATATCATGCACAGCCTGCATTTGTTCAGGGCTTATTTTCTTGCGGAGCCAGATAAATTTACGATTGCCGGTGAATTGGCGCACAAGCGTTTCCTCTTCCAGATCGGGGAAGATTGTGACCAGTTCCTTAGCGGCGCGGACCTTGTCGATCATAAGTGGCGGCTGGGCATATAAGGCACGGGTGGACAGGTTGGTGGCCAATATCCGCCCGTTGCGGTCCAGAATATCGGCCCGTCCAGCGGTGATGCTGGCCCCTGTTGCGGCGGCGCGCGGTTCTTGCGGCTCACTGGCAGCCAAGGTGCCCATGCGCACGCCTATTACGGCAAAAGCGCAGAAAAAGAACCCCCCCAGAACCAGCAAACGTCCCTCGGCACGCAGGCGGGATTTATCGCGCATTACCTCGTGGCGGGCGCGGATGTTCTCGCGCTCAATCGCGTCAGGGTTTTCGCCGACTTCGCGGGCTTTCAGGATACGGGCCAGCGGGCGCAGGGGGGTACGGGTCATTGGGTATCCTCCAGATCAGCGGCCACTGAAACCGGATCGGTTATCGGGCCAATATCGGATGCCGGAAAGGCGACCTGATCAATTTTGCCAAATTGTTCGGGGGAAAGCGGCAGCAGCCCGAGACGGTCATAGTTAATATCCGCCAGTTCACGCAGCCGTTCAGGACGATTCAGATAGGCCCATTCCGCCCGCAAAATCGCCAGTTTTTCCCGCGATGCGCCAATCCGCTGCTGCAGTTGCGACACTGTTTTTAGCGACGCACGGGTTTTGTAATTTTCCTGATAAGACCAGAAGGCCAGCCCGATAATGGCCAGCCCCGAGATCACATATAAAATGCTACGCATTGGCGGTATCCTCTAACGAAATTTTTGGCATTCCCAGACCCGTACGCGGCATAGTCACGACGGGGTGTTCTGTGCGCATAGCCACGCGCAATTTTGCAGACCGGGATCGCGGGTTATGGGCAAGTTCATCATTATCCGGCCCGATTGCGCGGCGGCTTATCAGTTTGAATTGTGGTTTTTCTTCAACAGTTTCAGGGGCATATCGGTTGGCTCGCCCTGCCCCGCCGGAACGCGATGCAAGGTAGCGTTTGACCACGCGATCCTCAAGCGAGTGAAAGGTAACAACCGCCAGTTTGCCGCCAGATTTCAGCGCCCGTTCGGCGGCTTCTAGCCCTGACAGCAGTTCGCCGAATTCATCATTCACCGCAATGCGGATGGCCTGAAATGTGCGGGTCGCGGGGTGGCTTTGACCGGGTTTGGAGCGGGGCAGCACGCCTTCGATCACGTCCACCAATTGCAGGGTGGATTCAAACGGAGTTACTGCGCGGGCCGTCACAATGGCCTTGGCAATCCGTCGCGAGGCGCGTTCTTCGCCGTATTGGAATATAATGTCGGCCAACTCGGCTTCGGACGCAGTATTGACCAGATCGGCGGCAGAAGGCCCCGATTGACTCATCCGCATATCGAGCGGGCCCTCTTTCATAAAGGAAAACCCGCGATCAGCGCGGTCCAGTTGCATCGAAGAGACCCCGAGGTCCAGAACAACTCCGTCAAGCGGTACATCGGAATAGGTATCCAGCTGGCTAAAAGTGCCTGAAACGAATGTCAGGCGGTCCTCGTATTCATCAGCCCACGGTACCGCCATTTCAAACGCCAGCGGGTCACGGTCCACCCCGATCACATGATCGGCCCCGGCAGCCAACAGACCACGCGCATAGCCACCCGCGCCAAAGGTGCCGTCAAGCCAAAGCCCCGAAACAGGGGCAACGGCGGCCAACAACGGGCGCAATAAGACAGGGGTATGCGGGGCATCGGGAGCAAGCATCATCGGCTACTCCCCTTCATCACCGTCAAGATAGATGGACGGGTCAGCATCAGGATCAAAATCATCTTCGGCGTCAGGTTTGCCGTATTCCTCTTCTTCGTAGGTATCGTGACGCCAAATTTCAAAGGTATCGCCGTTGGCAATGAAATAGGCCATTCCGTCCAGCCCTATTTTTTCACGCAGTTTGACTGGCAAAACCAGACGCCCCGTTTCATCCACAGATGTCGGGTAGGCATTCCCGTTATAAAGACGCTGCATAGACCGGCGCTTGGCTGATCCGCGCGGCTTTTTCTTGATTTTGGCCTGAACCTCGGCCATCGCCTCGATTGTAAAGCATTCCAGAAACTTGCGCCCCTTGTCACCGTAAACAATCACAAGATTGGGATTAAGGCCTTCGGTCCATTCGGGATCACCCGCCTCGAGAACACGGCGAAACGAGGCAGGGATAGACACCCTTCCTTTACCATCCACTTTATTGTGGGCGTCGCCAAAAAACATCCTCGTCACCGACCTGCGGCCTCCTTAAAATTCACGTCCCGGAAAAGGAAACGGCGGGTTGAGTTAGCTGCCACTACTCAACCCGCCGCCCTCGTCCCGTTTCCGGGGGATTGTCCAACTGCACGAGCCACCTGGGGGGATGTCTGCTCGCCCGCGCGCCGGATCTCTAGTTAGATAAAAGCGGGTGCCTGTATGAAACCTGACTTAGGTGCCTATGTTCGGGGTTCTTTATGTGCCCCAATTAATTGCCCGTTGTTATCTTGAAACATGTATACGCATGGGAATTCATGGGCGTCAACGATTTTTTATAGAATTTCTTTGTGTTTACTGGGATTTAGCTATGCCTGCACACCTCGCCAAACCAGAACATAAGAAGAACCTATGGCACAATATGTAGATATGCCCACCTAACACTACTACATATGGTGTGTAAAAAAAGATGCGGAAAAGTACCATGTTTTCCCTGAATTTTCGATATTTTGATGTTTTACAGTATAGACAGGGGTGGATTCAATCAACACCACCTAGAAATACGCCGTGAATCAAAGAATGGGCCAGCATTCGCCGACCCATCCCATAATTTCCCGAAGCTGGCGGAGTGCCTATGCTACCCCGCGATCCACCAGCCCTTTAGCCAACCGCGCGTAGGCCTCGGCCAATGGCCCCTCGCCCGCCGCAACGGGCGCACCTGCATCGCCGCCCAGACGCACGTCCAGGTCCAGCGGCAATTCACCCAGAAACGGCACGCCCAGTTTGTCAGCCTCGTCATGCACACCGCCGTGGCCAAAGATATGGGCCTCGTGGCCACATTCAGGGCAGACATAGGATGACATATTTTCGACCAGACCCAGAATAGGTGTTTCCAGTTTTTTGAACATGGTGATGGCGCGCCGCGCATCCAGCAGCGCCACGTCTTGCGGGGTGGACACGATGATGGTGCCGGTGACGTCGGTTTTCTGCCCCAAGGTCAGCTGCACGTCCCCCGTGCCCGGTGGCAGGTCGATGATCAACACGTCGAGTTCACCCCAAGCCACCTCGCGCAGCAATTGCTGCAGCGCGCCCATCAACATCGGACCGCGCCATGCCAGCGCCTGATCTGGCTCAACCAGCAGACCGATCGACATCATCGCAACCCCGTGGGACTGCATTGGGATGATATGATCCTTGTCATCGGTTTTGGGCCGCGCGTCGACGCCCATCATGCGGGGTTGTGACGGGCCGTAAATATCAGCGTCCAGCAAGCCAACGCGGCGGCCCTGTTTGGCCAGCGCCACGGCAAGGTTTGACGACACGGTGGATTTGCCAACCCCGCCCTTGCCCGACCCGACGGCAATAATGTTTTTCACGCCAGCAATTTTCTGACGCCCTTCGGGTGCGGCGGGCCTTTTGGCCCCTTTCAGGTTCGGGGGTTGGGCGGCTGGTGCGTGTGCGGTCAGCACCACGGACACCGAGGTGACGCCTGATATGGCCTTCACCGCAGCCTCGGCTGCATCGCGCACGGCAGACAGGTTGGCGGCGTCTTCGGGGCTTTTGGCCTCTAATACAAACCGCACAGCACCACTTTCAACCGCAAGCGCCTGTATCAGGCCGCTGCTGGGCAGATCCGTGCCATTGGGCAGCTTAATGTTGCGCAGTTCGTTCAGAATATCATCACGGTTCAGGCCCATGTCGCGTCTCCTTATATAGTGTTGTGTTCGCTGTTGCGTCTTTGGTGAGCGGTTTTAACGCGGCATGCAAGAGGTGAAAACCGCGCAGGGCAAATAGGGCATAGATTCTGCCCTAACCTATGCACCAGACGCATAACGGCAATGACCAAGCAGGGTGTTGCGGGTTTTGGCAAAATTCATATGTTGCCCACTGTCAGCACAATCTGGTTCTGGCGATAACAAATTTGAGCGAGACAGTATCATGGCATATGCCACCGAAATTCACGCCACAAACGGCGACATCACCCACCGCATCGCGGCGACATTGAAATCAGTCGGCACACGTTTTGCCAACTACCGCGTTTACCGCAAAACAGTTTCCGAACTGTCGGCGCTATCATCGCGCGAGTTGGACGATCTGGGCCTGAGCCGTTCGATGATCAAGCGCACAGCCCTTGAGGCCGCTTACGGTCTGTAAAGGTAACGACTTCGGTCCGCCTGCTCCTCCCTCCCAGGAAACACAGGCGTGACTGGACCGTGGTGGCATCTACCTCCTCCCAGGTGTCACCACGCAAAATTCGGAGCGATTAGCTCCTGATAAGCGAAAGGTTTCTCCTCCCTGAGACCGGACGCGAAAAAGAACGGCAGTGCTCTCCTCCCTGAGCGCTGCCGTTTCTTTTGGGGGAATACTGTAAGACTTGATAAGCCGCCCAAGTACGCACGTCCTGTTTCGCCGCCACTGGAATGTCCGGTACCGGTTCCTTCAGATGGAATATCCCGGCCACCAGATCGTGCCGCCACAGGGTTACGCGGAACAGAAACTTGACGCCTGTCATTGTTTGGTTGCGCGTACAAATGCTCACGCCGCTTTCAATCAGATGTTGCTGAAAATACTTCACATTATCCGGCGTCGCCGTCTCTGGCGAGCGCCCGAGCCAGGCCGCAAATCGCCTACAGGCCCGCAGGTGGCTGGTCTGGGATGCCGGGCCCAGATTGCGCCCCGATATATCGGAAATCATACGTACCCGAAGGGGTGTCGTCGGTGTCGAATGCTGAATGTTCATGGGAAAGTCTCTGTCAATCAAGGCAAAATCACCTCGACCAACAGCACACACCCAACATCCCAAAACGCGCAACACCTTCCTAACCAGCACAACCCCCGCCACAAACGCCCCTATCGCGAAGCGATTTAGTGCTTGAGCCCAGATTGCCCGATGCTGCGCAGCGCACGAATGTCAGCTATCGGCTTTCTACGGCCAGTTGTTTGACCAAAACCAAGGACAGTATCACAGCAACCAAAAGAAACACCGCACCGACAATCCATGCGATAGGTGTGGAGTAAATCTCGGCGATGGTTCCGGCGAACACCAAACCCAATGCGGCCCCCAACTGTTGTATCAGCGATCTCAAAGACAGCATGGTCGACCGCTGACGGTCTTCTACGCAACGATGCAGAATGCTGCTAGCAGGTGTCTCGCTGACACCAAGGAACACAGAATACAGTATAAAGACGGTCACAAAGCCGAGGATACTGCCCTGTAATGCCAATGCGATTTGAACGCCTGCTAGGCAGGCAAAAGTCGCCGCAAGCGTCATTGCGTGCTGCCGCTTGAATATCTGGCTGACGTACGGAGACAGAGATGCGCCGAAAGCGATGGAAAAGAAGTAGGTAGCGGTCAGTGCGCCAATGACGGTATTTGCGTAGCCCTCGTCCAACATTGGCTTTGCGTGGGTTGGCCAGATCACCTCGACCGGGTTGGTTGCCATCAAGAAAAATGCCAGCGCTGCCAATAGGATTGATAGTGCGGGATGTTTCAGGGCAAGAAGACCCGCGTCTTTGATCACCAACGGAACGTTTGCAAACCCCTGTCTGAGTGCACCAGGGCTCATCGGACGTGGTTTTTCGACAATGGTCAACATCGTGAAAACAAACACGCCCAGCATCACACCAAAGCTTGCTGCATAGGATACATCATAAATGCTGAAACCGATGCTTTCCGCGACCGAGCCTAAAATATCAGGCAGAAGACCTCCGAGGACCGCGCCAATGGCCAACCCTACGGCATTGGCCCATTGCGCTTTGGCCAGCGCGGGCTGGACATCCACATTTGGCGCGGCTGCCTTGAAAGTTTCGACAAACCACGCATCAAGCGTCCCTGACCTAAGCGCACGTCCAAAACCGATGAACGCAAAAGAAAGTGCGAGAACATAGAAATCGCTGGTTGAGAGAAAGAGCGCGAGCGAAATCAAACTGGCGACGACTGCTGTCAGAAAGACCGGCTTGCGTCCGATACTGTCTGCCAATCCGCCGAAGGGCAGCTCCATCGCCATGGTCGTGAGCGAGTAAACCCCGAAGAGAAGCGAGATTTGAAAGAGGTCCATACCTCGGTCGGTTAACGCCAGAGCAACAACGGCAACCGTCAAACCCATCGCAAAACGATCAAGAAACTGGTGTATCTGAAACACCCGAATGTGCCGCCGTGCCGAACCGGTTAGCGCTGCGAAGGAAAACTCTGTTTCTGTTGCCATGTTTGCAACATCGACGTTGCTGCCACCAAACACAATACCTTTGGTGAGCCGGAATCTATCCCGCTTGCATCAATGCGGGCGTTAGAACAACAGCAGCGAAAGCCCGTTTTGTCCTACAAAGCAATCGCTCGTCCTCACCGCAGCAAATGACAGTCTTTCGCAATAGCACTTAGTCCTCAAGCCGCTAGGCCCGTTCGTCCTTTGGCGACCCCATCACCACATAGGACGTGATCGAATTCACCTGCGGCACCGTGCCCAGTATATCGGTGTGAAACACCTTATAACTGTTCAAATCCGCCACCTCGACCCGCAGCAGATATTCATAGGCCCCCGCTACGTTATGACATTCGCGCACCTGCGGCGCCAATGACATCGAGCGCTCGAACGCCTCTTGCGATGCCTTGGAATGATCCGACAGGCCCACGGCCACATAGGCGGTGAACCCGTTGCCCAGTTTTTCGCGATCCACCACGGCGCGGTAGCCTTTGATCACGCCGGAGCGCTCCAGTTCCTGCACGCGTCGCAGGCAGGCCGAGGCTGACAACGCCACCCGTTCGGCCAGATCAATGTTGCTGATCCGCCCGTTCCGCTGAAGAATGCGCAATATTTCGGCGGTCTTTACATCTAATCGTGTCATTGATTGCTCATTTTTCATAGATTCGCGCCAAATGGGCGTATAATTGCGCCCATTATCGCACATAGTTGCGCAAATAACGACTGGAAACGCACCGATGACTGTTGAAATGTTCCTCGCCCTGATCGGCTTTGCTGTGGTCAGTTCGATCACCCCTGGCCCGAATAACCTGATGCTGTTGGCCTCTGGTGCCAATTTCGGCTTCAAACGCACCTTGCCGCATATGTTCGGTATTTCGATCGGGCACAGCTTTATGGTGTTTCTGGTCGGAGTCGGGATCAAACAGATTTTCGACCTCTACCCCTTTACCTATACGGTGCTAAAAGTTGGCAGTGTGATTTACCTGCTGTATCTGGCCATTAAAATTGCGTCCAACCGCACCCCACCAAATCAGATGAATGGCCGCGCAAAACCCTTCACTTTCCTGCAAGCCGCCGCCTTTCAATGGGTCAACCCGAAGGCATGGGCAATGGCGCTGACCGCATTAGGGGTCTATGCGCCCCCCTCACCAACCGTTGCCCAGATCAGCATGGTCGCGGGGGCCTTTGCGCTGGTCAATTTCCCGTCCATCACCACATGGGTTGTGCTGGGCCAGCAAATGAGCCGGTTTTTACACACCCCCAAGCGCCTGATGATCTTCAACGTCACGGCAGGCCTGCTGCTGGTGGCGACCCTATACCCGATCCTGTGGCCTTAGGTTTCAGCCGCAATCGCCAAGCCATTGGTCACAGCGGTAAATACTTCCGAGAAAACGCACTCGGCATCGGGGAAGGTCGCGCTTAACGCGGTGGTGACAGCGGATGTCAGGCTGGAGCCACCGACAAAGACAATGCGCCCGATTTGACCCTTGGAAACAGCGGCCATGTGCAAGGTTTCAAGCGCGCAGGCCGTGATCGCCGCAACATCGCTGGCTATAGAAAGGTTCAGGGCATCGGTGGACAGACCGGCCGCCAATTCCGGCTCCAGAACACCAAGGTTGATGCTTGCGGCGTGCCCCATGTCATTATTCGCATCAATCTTGCCCTGCTCGACCGCAAAGGCAATGTCATGGCCCAACTGGAATTCCAGCGTAGTTGCCAAGCGCTTGAATTTGATAGGTTCCACCGCGAGGCTGTGCATCTCGGCGACCATATTGGTGGTGTCAGAGCCATAGAGGAACGGGATTTTTTCCCATGTGGCTAGATCGTTAAAGATGGCATTGGGTGCCGCCAGCGTGCCCGCTCCAAAATGGTTTTGCACATGCGCCCCCTTCCCCAGCAGCGGCATCACATGTTCAATACTGATGGCCCGATCAAAATCGGTGCCGCCAATACGGATGCCGTGGCTGGCAATGATATTCACGCCCCCGCCGCCCGTTTCAAACAGCGAAAAATCCGAGGTGCCGCCGCCGATATCCACAACCAGCCCCAGTTTTGAAGCGATTAACGGCTCGCGAACCGAAATCGCCGCCGCTTCGGGTTCGGCCATGAACCGCACCTGTTTGAAACCCGCCGCAATATAGCATTGCCGCAAGTCGTCCTCGGCTTTGTCATCCAGCGCACCACCCTCGTTATGGAAATGCACGGGGCGACCGGAAAGCACAGTGTCAAAGGGATGCCCGCTGGCGGCTTCGGCCCGCTGTTTTATCTCGGCCAAAAACCGCGCGATGATGTCGACAAAGGTTACGGTATCATTCAAAATCCGGCGTTTTTCGTGCATAATAGGTTTGCCCAGCACCCGCTTCAGTGCCCGCATATACCGCCCTTCCAACCCGTCAATCAACGCCGTATTGGCGGCTTGGCCGATCAGGGTTTCACGGGTTGCGAAATCAAAGAAAAACGCGGTGGGCAGGGTGGACTGGCCAGCCGCAAATTCAACCAGTCTGGGCGTGTTGCCCTGCATAAATCCGGCAGCGGAATTAGACGTGCCAAAATCTATGCCCAATGTATGAGACTGCTGCATATTAAGGGTCTTTTCATGATCCGTTAGATTTAGAAAGTCGCCTGAATACTGTGTGGTCGGCGCGAATGTCAAGCATTGTGCTAACCCAAAAGACAGCCGCGTTTACCGCCCCTCTTTCTTCTTTTCATAAATACCTCCGCCGGAGGCTACGGCGACGCGCACCGCGCGGCGTAACCCTTGGCTTAAAACGGCACCTCATCCGCCCGATCTGCCGCCACCACAAACCGCGCCACAATCTTTTTGGAACCCGCGCGTTCAAACTCGATATCCAGCTTGTCGCCCTCAACGCCCATCACATAGCCATAGCCAAATTTCTGGTGAAACACTCGCTCGCCTTGGGTGAAACGGGCATTGGCAGTCACGTCAATCACCGCCTTGCTGGCCTCGCGCGGGGCACTCATGCCGCGGTCCTGTTGACGGGCCTGCATCCGCCGCCAGCCTGGTGAATTATAGGCGTCTGCCCGCTCGGCCTTGGCCTCCATCGCCTCGGACGGTCCCATCCCCGCAGCGCCATAGCTGCCACCATATAGCCCAGGGGGCGTCAACACTTCGACGTGCTCCTCGGGCAACTCGTCAATGAACCGCGAGGGCAGTTGTGATTGCCATTGGCCATAGACCCGCCTATTCGCCGTGAATGAAATCGTGCACAGCTCCTCGGCCCGCGTGATCCCGACATAGGCCAGACGCCGTTCCTCCTCGAGCCCCTTAACCCCGCTTTCGTCCATGCTGCGTTGCGACGGGAACAGCCCGTCCTCCCAGCCCGGCAAAAACACGGCGGGAAACTCCAGCCCCTTGGCCCCGTGCAGGGTCATGATGGTCAGCTTTTCCTCGTCCTCATCAGACGCATTGTCCATAATCAACGCGATATGCTCCAAAAACCCTTGCAGGTTTTCAAACTGCTCCAGCGCCTTGACCAGTTCTTTCAGGTTTTCCAGCCGCCCCGGTGCATCAGGCGATTTATCCTTTAGCCACATGTCGGTGTAGCCGGACTCCTCAAGGATCACCTCGGCCAGTTCCACATGATTGGCGTCCTCGTCCGCAGCCACCCGCGCCCAGCGCAAAAAACCGTCAACCAAGGTCTGCAACGCCCCTTTGGCCTTGCCCTTGATCTGATCTGATTCCAACATCATCCGTGTGGTTTCCAGTAACGGCAGCCGATGTTCACGCGCCGCCATCTGGATGTTTTGCAGCGCCTTATCGCCAACCCCGCGCCGTGGCGTATTGATGATGCGCTCAAAGGCCAGATCATCTTCGGGCTGCACGGTGATGCGGAAATAGGCCATCGCATCGCGGACCTCCATCCGCTCGTAAAACCGTGGGCCGCCAATCACCCGATACGGCAGCCCGATGGTCAAAAACCGATCCTCGAACGCCCGCATCTGGTGGCTGGCCCGCACGAGGATCGCCATATCATCCAATGACCTCGGTGCCTCGCCACGGGTGCCGCGCTGCATCGCTTCGGCCTCGTCACCGATCCAGCGCGCCTCTTCCTCGCCATCCCAATGGCCGATCAGACGCACCTTGTCGCCCTCGTTTTTCTCGGTCCACAGCGTCTTGCCCAACCGCCCCTCGTTGGCGGCGATCACGCCCGAAGCCGCACCCAGAATGTGATGGGTCGAGCGGTAATTCTGCTCCAGCTTCACCACCGTCGCACCGGGGAAATCCTGCTCGAACCGTAGGATATTGCCCACCTCGGCCCCGCGCCAGCCGTAAATTGACTGGTCATCATCGCCAACGCAACAGATATTCTTGTGCCCCGCCGCCAGCAGCCGCAGCCACAGGTATTGCGCCACATTGGTGTCTTGGTATTCGTCCACCAAGATGTATTTGAACCAGCGCTGGTATTGGGTCAAAATATCGGGGTGTTGTTGGAAAATCGTCACCACATGCAACAACAGATCACCAAAATCCACCGCATTCAGAGTCAGCAAGCGGGCCTGATAGGCGGCATACAGCTCCACCCCCTGATTGTTGAACATGCCCGCATCCGCAGTTGGCACATTTGAAGGCGTCCACGCGCGGTTTTTCCAGCCGTCAATCACCCCCGCTAACATCCGCGCGGGCCAGCGTTTATCGTCAATATTCGCCGCCGCCAGCAGTTGTTTTAGCAGCCGTATCTGGTCGTCCGCATCCAGAATGGTGAAATTGCTTTTCAGCCCTACCAGTTCGGCATGGCGGCGCAGCAGTTTGACACAAATCGCATGGAAGGTGCCGAGCCACGGCATCCCCTCGACGGTTTCGCCCAGCATCTGGCCAACACGGTTCTTCATTTCACGCGCGGCCTTGTTGGTGAATGTCACCGCCAGAACCTCGTTCGGTCGCGCCCGCCCCGTGTTCAGCAAATGCACAATCCGCGTGGTCAGCGCCTTAGTCTTGCCCGTGCCCGCCCCCGCCAACATCAAAACCGGTCCATCCATCGCCTCGACCGCCGCACGTTGCGCCGGATTCAACCCCTCCAGATAGGGCGAGGGGCGCGCGGCCATCGCACGGGCGGCAAGACCCACCGGGGCGTCAAAATCATCAAAATTGCTCATACCGGACTGCTTATCGGAAATATTCAAAAAGTTAAAGCCTTGTTCACACAATGTTCCTTACCCGAAAACCTACACATTTCCGCGAGCTTCGAGAAAAAAATTGACGGCCCAGCGGCCCCTCCCTAGCTTACCTTCAGACATGATAAGGATCCGACGATGAATATTTTACACCGTATCCCTTGGCTGCCCAAATGTGCATACCTTACAGTTATATTGCTTTTGGCTGGCGCTGGTTTCAACGCTGCTTTTGCCCATAGCTTTAACCTGCAAATGATTTTTCCTGAGACGATTCCTGCAGAT
>NZ_JBSMEZ010000091.1:0-34513 GCF_056498605.1 Profundibacter sp. | reverse complement strand
ATATAAGTATTCATACATATCCTACAAACATAACTCTCGAAAGGACTCAGTATGGAAATCTTGCTTCTCAACACACGAAATGATGCCTCCGAACTCGCAGCAAAGGGCTTCAGCGGGAGCTGGAGCTTAAACGCAAAGCGCGCCATTGGTTGTGATTACGTCGTCATTTGCGCATTGGGTGAGGGCACTGGAATGCTCGTCGGGAAGATGCGTGGCCTCATGCGCATTGACAACACCTCTCGGTTCGATGTTCATTTCAGCGAGTACGCCGAAATTAGCACTCCCGATGTCTGGGTTAGGACATCTCAAAATCCGGTCGGGTATGCTGACGCCAGCAGCCTACCAATTGACTTTGAAAAACTGACTTTCAATAAAGTCTAAGATAACAAACGGTGGTTTCTGGCAGAGGTTTTCGACCCCTCCAAAAACCACCGTTTGTTGAACGGCGACCCTGAAGCCGACATTGGTGCATGTGCTGCGAGCTGTCACTAAGTCCCGCACTGCTGACCTTGGGCTCAGGTGGTAACGGGAAAATGCAACGCTGCCATTCGCAAGTCAGCCCGCACCACATTTCAGGATTTCACGATAACAGTAGTGTTAAACCCGCCGCAGCCGGATCACCACATCCACCTTGCTCACTTCGGCACCGACGGGCGCTTGTGGCAGACGACAAATCTCCAATTGCTCGCTGGGAGCATCCATCAGTTCCTGACTGTCTTCCCAAAAGAAATGCGGGTGGTCCGACATATTGGTGTCAAAGTAGCTTTTCGCGCCATCCACCATAATCTCGCGCAACAACCCCGCCTCGCAAAACGCCCGCAGGGTGTTGTAAACTGTGGCCAGTGATACTTTTTCGCCGGACTTCAGAACCGACGCATACAGGCTCTCGGCGGTCACATGACGATCCTTGCCATCGCCCACCAGCAAGCCCGCCAAAGACAGACGTTGGCGCGTTGGCCGCAAACCCGCCCCGCTTAGCCAATGTGTTCCGCGTTCGGTCGCTATAGGTGTCATCGTCTTAAATCCCGTTATTCCCTTACTATATAAGGGGCAAACGGCTGGAATTACAATTGCAATTCATTCGCATTACGGATTCATTGTATTATTATCCTTGTGCGCAGCCGCTCTTGCCACCAATTATCACAGAATGGTAGAAGACCATGAAGGCAATGTAATATTTTAAGGGGGGCAAGGCTGAATGGCCAATTATCCAAGCAGTTTCACCAAAGACGATCTGATCAAATGCGCCAATGGCGATCTGTTCGGCCCCGGAAACGCGCAATTGCCGCTGCCGCCGATGCTGATGATGGACCGGATCACCGACGTGTCGGGCGATGGCGGCGAGCATGGCAAAGGCCACATCATTGCCGAATTCGATATTCACCCCGATCTATGGTTCTTCCCCTGCCACTTCCCCGGCAATCCGGTGATGCCCGGCTGTCTCGGCCTTGATGGTCTGTGGCAGTTGACCGGTTTCAACCTCGGCTGGCGCGGTATGCTCGGCCAAGGGTTTGCAATCGGCGTTGGCGAGGTCAAATTCTCCGGCATGGTTACGCCCGAAACCAAAATGATCACCTATAAAATCGATTTCACCCGCATTATTGACCGTCGCCTGAAACTGGGTGTGGCCGAAGGCATCATTCTGGCCGAAGGTGAACCAATCTATGCTGTTAAAGACCTCAAAGTCGGCCTTGCTGCCGTCAAAGACTAAGGAGAACGCATATGCGTCGCGTCGTTATCACCGGAATGGGCATCATTTCCTCGATCGGAAACAATGTCGAAGAAGTCACAGCCGCACTGAAATCGGGCAAATCCGGCATCATTGCCGCCCCAGATTACACAGAAAACGGCTTTCGCTCGCAAATCCACGGCATGCCGCAAATTGATGTGGCCGAGCATATCGACAAACGCAACCTGCGCTTCATGGGGCCGGGTGCGGCATATAATTTCATTGCTATGGAACAGGCGATTGCGGACAGTGGCCTTGAAGAAAGCGACGTTTCCAACCCGCGCACGGGGCTGGTCATGGGGTCTGGCGGCCCATCGACATCGAACTTTTTCAATGCCCACAAGATCGTGAAAGAAAAAGGCGCGCCAAAGCGTATGGGGCCTTTCATGGTGACACGCTGCATGTCGTCAACCAACTCGGCTTGCCTCGCCACCCCCTTCAAAATCAAGGGCGTGAACTACTCGATCACCTCGGCCTGCACCACATCCCTGCACTGCATCGGCAACGGGGTTGAACAAATCCAATTCGGCAAACAAGACATCGTTTTTGCGGGTGGCGGCGAAGAACTCGACTGGACCCTGTCCTGCCTGTTTGACGCCATGGGCGCGATGTCCAGCAAATATAACGACACCCCCGAAACCGCCAGCCGCGCCTTTGACGCCACCCGCGATGGGTTTGTCATTTCCGGCGGCGGCGGTGTGTTGGTTCTGGAAGAGTTGGAGCACGCACTGGCCCGTGGCGCCAAAATATACGCCGAAGTCACCGGCTACGGTGCCACTTCGGATGGACACGATATGGTCGCGCCTTCGGGCGAAGGGGCCGAACGTTCAATGAAGCTGGCGATGTCCACCCTTGGCGATCGCAAAGTCGATTATATCAACGCCCACGGCACCTCGACGCCAGCTGGCGACGTCACCGAAGTCCACGCCGTGCGCCGCGTGTTTGGCGAGGGTAAAACCCCGCCGATCACCTCGACCAAATCGGTCACCGGCCACTGTCTGGGCGGCGCTGGCGTTCACGAGGCAATCTATTCGCTGATCATGCTGGGCGGCGATTTCATCGCGCCTTCGGCCAATATTACCGAGCTGGACCCACAAATCCACGCCGATGAAATCTGCACCGAATTTCGCAAAGACGCAGGACTTGATACAGTCATTTCAAACAGCTTCGGCTTTGGTGGCACCAACGGCACCATCGCCATGAGCAAATATCACGGGTAATATTGAACGATGTCAGATTTGTTAAAAGGCAAACGCGGCCTGATTATGGGTGTCGCGAACCAGCGCTCCATCGCTTGGGGAATCGCCACGGCCATGGCGGCAGCAGGGGCCGAACTGGCCTTCACCTACCAAGGCGATGCCTTCGGTAAACGGGTTGAACCGCTGGCCGCTGAACTGGGGTCTAGCATTCTGGTCGATGTGGACGTCACCGATGACACCTCGATGGATCGCGCCTTTGATCAGATCAAAAACGAATGGGGCAGCTTGGATTTCGTCGTCCACGCGCTGGCGTTTTCCGACAAGGACGAGTTGACTGGCCGCTTCGTTGACACCTCGCGCGCCAACTTCAAAAACACGCTGGATATCTCCTGTTATTCGCTGATCGACGTGGCCCGCCGCGCCGCACCCTTGATGACCGATGGCGGCACCATCCTGACCTTGACCTTCCAAGGCTCCAACCGCGTGACCCCGTTTTATAACGTGATGGGGGTTGCCAAAGCAGCACTGGAATCGGCGGTGCGCTACCTTGCCAACGACCTTGGCCCAGACGGAATTCGCGTTAACGCAATCTCGCCCGGTCCAATGAAAACCCTCGCGGGTGCGGCCATCGGCGGGGCGCGCAAAACCTTTCGTGCGACCGAAGCCAACGCCCCGATGCGGGCCAACGCCACGCTCGAGGCCGTCGGCGGCACCGCCGTTTATCTGGCGTCAGATGCGGGCAACTGCACCACCGGCGAAATCATCCATGTGGATGGCGGCTATCACGTCTTGGGCATGGCGCAGCCGGAAAACCTGTAGTTTTATACACAGCGGTTGTCCTGCACCGACGGATGCAATCACCCCTTTGGCGGCGGGGGTTTTACCCCAGTCAAATCGGTGCGCAATTTTGCCTGAACTGGGTCAAACCCAACAGCATCTCCAAACTCTGAAAACCCCTTATAATGCGCATGCATGCCCTCTATATGGCGGGCGTGTTTGATCGGGCACCAATAGGCCTCGGTACGGGCGCCAATCTCGCGCACATAGGCGATGACCCCGTTGCAATACCCGCAATAGATACAATTCAGTTTCTGCAACCCGTTCAGATAGGCCAGATGCTGTCGATCAATCGCAATATAATCCCGCCGCCGCACCGGCGCGATTTTGTAGGCCCGAAAACACACGGCTTGGTAGATGCTAACAAACAGATCCAACAGCACAAACGGCAGGATCAGCCCATAAATCAGCGGGGCCGTCAGCACAACAACTGGGCGGGTCGCAGCCAGAAACGTCGCCAGTCTAACCCGCATGGAGCGGTGATACTGTCGCACGTCTTTCTCAAACACCACCCGCCCGTTTTCCATCCGGTAACGGATCGCCTCGCGCTGTTTTGCCAACTCGACTTCCAGTTGTTCCTGAAGGTCTCGTATCCCTGCCAGTATCCGCTCAATTGTATTTGGCATTTCTGTCCTCCCGAAAATGGTTCTGCCATGAGTGTAGAACACAAACCGGACCCTGTCTGCCCGGTATCCCAAAGCGGCAGGCTTCATGCCGATGGTGACGCCTTCTTTGGCATCGCACAACCCAGCCCCTGTAAACTTTCGCCTCGACCATCTGCCTCCGATAATCTAGCCTCCTCCAGATACGCGCGAACGTATTAAGGGGGATGCCAGATGGCCGACAAGAAAATTTCCAACAGTAAATACGAGGCCGAAATGGCCCGCCTGCAAATTGAACTGGTCAAAATGCAGGAATGGATCAAAACCAAGGGCCTAAAGGTCGTGGTGATCTTTGAGGGCCGCGATGCGGCTGGCAAAGGCGGCACCATCAAGCGGATCACCGAGCCGATGAACCCGCGCATCACCCGCGTCGTCGCCCTGCCAGCCCCTACCGAACGCGAAACCACCCAGTGGTATTTCCAGCGCTATGTCGCCCATCTGCCCTCGGCTGGCGAAATGGTGATCCTTGATCGCTCGTGGTATAATCGTGGTGGCGTTGAAAAAGTCATGGGCTTTTGCTCGGACGAGGAACATCAGGACTTCCTGCGCTCCTGCCCCGAGTTCGAGCGCATGCTTGTGCGCTCCGGTATCCTGCTGATCAAATACTGGTTCTCGGTGTCTGATGACGAACAGGAACGCCGCTTCCAGAAACGTCTGGTCACCCCGACCAAACGCTGGAAACTATCCCCAATGGATCTGGAATCGCGCAACCGCTGGGTGGAATATTCCAAGGCCAAAGACATCATGTTCGCCCACACCGACATCAAACAGGCCCCGTGGTATGTGGTGAATTCAGACGTGAAAAAACACGCGCGGATCAATTGCATCAACCACCTGCTGGCGCAGATCCCGTATGAGGATACAACGCCCGAACCGATCGTGCTGGAAGATCGGCCCGTGGTGCAAGGTTACGTGCGCCCGCCAATGGATGACCAGACTTTTGTCAAAGAGGCACATAGCAAACTCTAGCACCGCCGCCCCCTCTTCTTTTTCTAAATACCCGCCGTGCGCAGCGCATACCCGAGGATCCCTTGTGGGTCCGAGACATAAAGCGGCCCCATTGGGCCTCCATGTCACTGGAGGCCCTGATCATAGCGTATGTATAAAACCCATACGTTTTCCATACACTATCCACCCCCTTTTCACCCCGCACAACCTGTGCCACTCTCCCCTCAAAAGGAGCCGCTCCCATGCCCATCACCACCTGCATTTTTGACGCTTACGGTACCCTGTTCGACGTCGCCGCCGCCGCGCGGCAAGCCGCCACCGAACCGGGCCGTGAAGCTTTTGCCAAGGTCTGGCAAAAGCTGGCCAATGACTGGCGCCTGAAACAGCTGCAATACACATGGCTGCGTGCCGTGGCCGATGCCCACACCGATTTCTGGACCGTCACACAGGACGGACTGGATTGGGCGCTCGAGACCAACAATCTAACCGATCCTAACCTGCGTGAACGCCTGTTGGCCCTTTATTGGGAGCTGTCCGCCTACCCCGAAGTGCCCGCCATGCTGGGGGCCTTGAAAAAGGCTGGTTTGAACACCGCAATCCTGTCGAATGGCTCGCCCGACATGCTGGAGGGCGCGGTCAAATACGCGGGGCTAACCGAGGTGCTGGACGATGTGTTATCGGTTCAATCCGTTGGCGTATTCAAGCCGCACCACAGCGTCTATGCACTTGTGAATGAACGGTTTTCCTGCACATCAGATCAGGTTTTATTCGTGTCTTCCAACGGCTGGGACGCCGCATGCGCCACCGGTTACGGGTTCCAAACCGTCTGGGTCAACCGCGCGAATGAACCCGTGGATCGCCTGCCGTGGACCCCCGCCAGCACCCTGCCTGACCTCACCACAATCCCCGCCCTCGCCGCCTCGCTTTAAGGACCAATTATGAACATCGACATGATCAACGCCGCCGCCAAACGCCTGCAAGGCCGCGCCCGCCGCACCCCGCTGCTGTCCTCGCCATTCATCGATGAAATCGCCGGACGTCGCGTGCTGATCAAGGCCGAATGCCTGCAACACACCGGATCATTCAAATTCCGCGGTGCATGGTCGGCCCTATCTGCAATGGACCCCGAAACCCGTTCCCGCGGCGTAATCGCATTCTCCTCGGGCAACCACGCCCAAGGTGTGGCACTGGCTGCGCGTGAACATGGCACTTCCGCCGTGATCATCATGCCCGCCGATTCACCTGAAATAAAAATAAACAATACCAAGGTATTAGGCGCAGAAGTCGTGCTATACGACCGCGCTAGCGAAGATCGCGACGAGATCGGTGACCGCCTTGCAAATGAACGTAACCTGACCTTGGTCAAGCCGTTTGACGAACCTTTGGTGATCGCCGGTCAAGGCACCACCGGCCTTGAAATCGCCGCCCAAGCCGCTGAAATCGGCATCACTTCGGCGCAGGTTCTGGTGCCCTGTGGTGGTGGTGGTCTGACCTCTGGCGTCGCGCTGGCACTCGAAACTGAAGCGCCAGATATGCAGGTGCATCCGGTTGAGCCGGCAGGATTTGACGATGTGGCCCGCTCGCTAATCTCCGGCCAAATGGAATCTAACGCCAGCACCACAGGCTCTATCTGCGATGCCATAATCACCCCGACCGCCGGACACCTGACATTCCCTAACATGATACGCCTGTGCGGGGCGGGTCTGGTGGTGCCTGACGACGACTGCTTACGCGCCATGGCCGAGGCCTTTACTCGCCTGAAAATCGTTATCGAACCCGGCGGGGCAGTGGCATTGGCGGCCGCGCTCTATCACGGTAACTCACTGGAAAGTGACACAATAATCTGTGTTGCCTCTGGTGGTAATGTCGATGCGCCCCTATTCATAGACGCCTTGACCAAATACGGAAAGTAGACAGATGACCCGTTTTACGATTGCCAGCTTCAACGTTAAAAACCTGATCGGTGCCGATCAGGAATACTATCGTTTCATGTCCTACACGCCCGAGGAATACGCATGGAAAGAAGACTGGATGGCGGATCAGATCGTGAAAATGGATGCCGACATTGTCGGGCTACAGGAAATATTTGACGAAGAATCCCTAAGGGCCGTGATCGCCGAGGCCGACCGCCGTGGCATCGCCACCAACGAAGTCACCCTGCCCGACCGCAACAAGAGGTACGCCAAAAAAGCAATATTTCGCAAACTTGCCTATTCCCCCTACACCGACGCCGACATTGCCTTTGCCCCCAACGCCAATGACGGCCCCGCAGGCGAGCGCCGCCCCGGTGTTGCGATCCTGTCGCGCTTCGGCTTTATCGGCACGCCCGAGGTCATTCAGGACCTATCCCCCGCCCTGACCATCCCGATGCGCGATCTGGGCGGCGATGATAACGGCAGCTACACCGTTTCCCGCCTGTCGCGCCCGATCCTGAAGGCCCGCATTCCTGTTGGGGATCAGGTGGTTACCGTTTTTAACTGCCACCTGAAATCCAAGTTAGGTGAATACATCACGCCAGACGAGGCCGAGTATGCACCCGAAGCAGACCTGACCAATTACGACGCCACAGGTCGCGCATTGGGTGCTCTTCGCGCCGCCCTGCGCCGGATGGCCGAAGCATGGGTGCTGCGCCGTTTGATCGTTCAGGAACTCGAGGCTGGCAATCCTGTTATGGTTTTGGGCGATTTCAACGATGGTGAACATGCGGTGAGTTCGGAAATTATTTCAGGCGAGACCCCGTTCAAAAACTACAGCTGGATGCTGCGCCATGACGCACAAAAGGCCAATGATCGCTACAGCCGCGATGAAAACCTGCAAATCCAGGAGGCCGTGAATTCCATGCGGCTGCATTCGGCGGAAAAGCTGTTCGTGCGCAAATCCCTGCGCGATATGGTCTACACCTCGGCCTTTGGCGGGGTGTTTGAAAGCATCGACCAAATCCTGATGAGCCGTCATTTCCACCCCGATTATGACGAAAAAATCGGCGAGATGGAATATTTCAGCGTCTATAATGACCACATTACCGACGGCTCGCATGACGAGGCACCTTATAACAAACTGGCCTCGGATCACGGGCAGATCATGGCACATATGCAACTATTTGACCCTAGGTAAGGAATACCCGACTAGGCGTATTCCACTTTAAGTGCTATTCTAAATTCAGCCTGGTTATCTAGCCTCGGTGGCGTGTTCCCTCCCGACATGCAACCGAGGCTTTTTCATTTCTGATAGCTAAATGAGCGGTCCCGGCAGATTTAATTGACATTGCAAACTATATTCCCCGATACTGTGTGATAACGGGAGAATTCTAATGCGCACACAGGTCGCCATCATCGGCGGCGGGCCATCTGGCTTGCTGCTCAGCCAACTTTTGCATCGCAAGGGCATCGACACCGTAGTGCTGGAACGCAAAACCCGTGATTACGTGCTGGGCCGCATCCGTGCGGGCGTGCTCGAGGTCGGCTTCGTCAACCTGATGCGCGAGGCTGGCGTGGCCAAACGGATGGACGCCGAGGGGTTCACCCATGACGGCACGGTGATCGCCTATGACAACAGCCAGTTTCGCATTGATTTCACCAAACACACCGGCACCCCCGTGGTGGTTTACGGCCAGACCGAACTGACCCGCGATCTGTATGATGCCCGCGCAGCAATGGATGGCAAGATCATCTTTAACGCGAACGCCGTGCAAATCCACGGGGCCGATACGGTCGCGCCCTATGTCACCTATGATGTCGGCGATGGCGAGCAGCGGATTGATTGCGACTATATCGCGGGCTGTGACGGGTTCCACGGGGTCAGCCGCCAAACCATCCCCGATGACGTGCGCAACGACTATGAAAAAGCATATCCGTTTGGCTGGCTCGGCGTGCTGTCAGAAACCCCGCCAGTGCATCACGAATTGATCTACTCTAGCTCGGAACGCGGCTTTGCCCTGTGTTCCATGCGCCACGCCAACCTGTCACGCTACTACATTCAGGTGCCGCTGGATGACCCGTTGGGTAAATGGGACGATGCCAGATTCTGGGGCGAGCTGAAACGCCGCCTGCCCGAAAACACCGCTGACACTCTGATCACCGGCGACAGTATCGAAAAATCTATCGCCCCCTTGCGCAGTTTCGTCACCGAACCGATGCGTTGGGGCCGCCTGTTTCTGTGTGGTGATGCCGCCCACATCGTGCCGCCCACAGGGGCAAAAGGGCTGAACACGGCCGCCTCGGACATTCATTATTTGTATAACGGGCTGATCAATGCCTATCATGACAAGGACAATGAGGGGCTGCTGCGTTATTCAGAACGCGCTTTGGCGCGGATCTGGAAGGCCGAGCGGTTCAGCTGGTGGATGACCAACATGTTGCACCGCTTCCCCGATCAATCTGCGTTTGATTTGAAAATGCAGCGGGCCGATCTGGAGTTTTTACGCAGCAATGAGGCGGCGCAAAAGGTTCTGGCGGAAAATTATGTGGGGTTGCCATACTGATGCAGATGATCGATTTGAACGGGATTACGGTGCATTACGCGGATCAGGGTGATCCGAACGGCGCGCCCGTGGTTTTTTCCAATTCTCTGGGCACTGATTTTCGCCTCTGGGACCAGCTGCTGCCATTGCTACCCAAGGGCTTGCGGCTGATCCGCTATGACACCCGCGGTCACGGCCTGACCTCGGCCCCTGATGGGGATTACTTCATGGGTGATCTGGTCGCGGATGCGGCGGCATTGCTGGACCATCTGAAGGTCAAGAATTGCATCTTTGTCGGCCTGTCTATTGGCGGGATGATTGCGCAGGGGCTAGCCGCCGAACGCCTGGATTTGGTCCAGGCAATGGTGCTGTCCAATACAGCGGCCAAAATCGGCACCACGGCCATGTGGCAGGACCGGATGGCGGACGTGCGCAAGGGTGGTATCGAGGCACTGCAAGAGGCCATTCTGGAACGTTGGTTCGCGGCCCGCTGGCGCCGTGAAAATCCATCCACGCTGGCCGCATGGCGGCATATGCTGTGCCGCACCCCGATCAAAGGATACCTCGGCTGTTCAGCCGCGATTTCCGAGACCGACCTGTTTGATAGCACCGCCCGCCTGACCCAGCCAACGCTGGCGATTGCGGGGGCCGAGGATGGCTCCACCCCGCCGGACCTTGTGCGCGAAGCAGCCGACCTGATCAAAGGATCACAATTCCAGCTGATCCGCGGGGCGGCACATTTGCCATGTGTCGAACAGCCCGAAGAATATGCTGCCATCCTGACCACATTCCTAAAGGAGCAAGGCCATGTCTGACCGTTATGAAACCGGCATGAAAACACGGCGCGCCGTTTTGGGCGACGCCCATGTGGACCGCGCCGAGGCCGACAAAACCGCCTTTGACGCGCCCTTTCAGGAGATGATCACCGAGGGCGCATGGGGCACCCTGTGGTCACGCGACGAGATCACCAAGCGCGACCGCTCGCTGATCACTCTGGCGTTGCTTGCGGCGGGTGGCCATTGGGAAGAAGTGGCGATGCACATCCGCGCCACCGCCAACACAGGTGCCACCCCCGAGGAAGTGCGCGAGGTGTTCCTTCATGTGGCGATCTACGCCGGTGTGCCCGCCGCCAACCACGCCTTACGACTTGCCAAACGCACCTATGCCGAGATGAGGATTGAGCTATGAAGCCTGCCGAATACTATATGCGAGATCGCAAACACCATGCGCCTGCGCTTACGCCGGATTATAAAACGTCCGTCACTCGCTCGCCGCAATACGCGCTGCTGTCTCTGGAAAATTCGCTGTCCGAAATCACCGGCCCTGTGTTCAGCCACAACGACATTGATCCGCTGGATAACGACCTGATCAAGAACTACAGTCACGGAGGTGATCCGATTGGCGAGCGCATCATCGTGCATGGCCGTGTGTTGGACGAAAACGCCCGCCCCGTGCCCAATACCATGGTGGAAATCTGGCAGGCCAACGCTGGCGGGCGCTATCGGCACAAGAAAGATACCTATCTTGCGCCGGTTGACCCTAATTTTGGCGGCTGCGGGCGCACCATGACAGACGCGGATGGCTACTACTACTTTCGCACCGTGAAACCGGGCGCCTACCCTTGGCGTAACTGGGTCAACAACTGGCGGCCCGCCCACATCCACATGTCGATCTTTGGCGCGGCCTTTGCCCAGCGGCTGATCACGCAACTGTATTTCGAGGGCGACCCGCTGATTGCCAAATGCCCCATCGTGCAGACAGTGCCGGACGCCGACGCAATTGACCAGATGGTGGCGAAACTGGATATGAACGCAACCATTCCACTCGATAGCATCGCTTACCGTTTTGACATCGTGCTGCGGGGGCGACGCTCGACCCTGTTTGAAAACCGGCTGGAGGGCAATTGATGGATTACCTGAAAGAAACTCCGTCGCAAACCGCTGGCCCATACGTTCACATTGGCCTTGCGCCACAGGCCGCTGGGTTTGATATTTTCAAACAGGAACTTGGCTGGGATATCGCAGGTCCAAATGCGGCGGGCGAACGCATTCGCATTGAGGGTTGCGTTTATGACGGCACGGGTGCGCCCGTGAAGGACGTGCTGCTTGAGGCATGGCAGGCCAATGCGGCAGGCCATTATGCCCACCCCGAAGACGGGCGCGATGTCGAGGATGGATTTCGCGGCTGGGGCCGTGTGATCACCGATTTTGACACGGGGCTGTGGGGGGTTGACACCGTCAAGCCTGGCGTCACCAAAGGGCGGAACGGCACAACCCAAGCCCCACATATCAACCTGTGGATCGTGGCACGTGGTATCAATCTGGGCCTGAACACGCGTATCTATTTTGAGGATTGCGACAACAGCGCGGATCCCGTGCTGAACCTGATTGAACAGGTCCACCGCCGCAAAACCCTGATTGCCACACGGGTTGAGAATAGCAAAGGCGTGACTTATCGCTTTGATGTCCATATTCAGGGCACAGGCGAAACCGTATTTCTGGATATCTGACCCATGCCAAACCCCTGCATCATCTGCGTTGCGATCACCGGTTCCGTGCCGCAGAAATCCAACAATCCGGCGGTGCCGATCACCATCGCGGAACAAATCGAGAGCACCCATGCGGCGTTTGAGGCGGGGGCCAGCATCGCCCATTGCCATGTGCGCCAAGACGACGGCACCCCTACGTCCGATCCCGACCGTTTCGCCCTATTGATGGAAGGCATCCGTACGCATTGCCCCGATATGCTTGTCCAACTTTCCACTGGTGGACGTTCTGGTGCGGGGCAGGAGCGCGGCGGGATGTTGCCCTTGCGCCCCGACATGGCATCGTTGTCGGTCGGGTCCAACAACTTTCCGACGCGGGTCTATGAAAACCAACCTGATCTGGTTGATTGGCTTGCGTCCGAGATGCTGAAATACAACATCAAGCCAGAGATAGAAGCCTTTGATCTAAGCCACATATTCCAAGCTGTGAAAATGCAAGCCGATGGCCGCTTGCAAGGCCCGTTATACGTGCAATTCGTCATGGGTGTAAAAAACGCCATGCCTGTTGATAAGCACGTCTTTGACTTCTACATCGCCACCCTGAACCGTCTAGCCCCCGACGCCCAGTGGTGCGGCGCGGGCGTGGGTGCAGGACAGATCGCCGTCAACGAATGGGCCATTGCCGCAGGTGGACATACCCGCACGGGGCTTGAGGATAATATGCGGCTGGACCGCGACACGCTGGCGCCATCCAACGCCGCCTTGGTCGCGCGGGTTGTGGACCTGTGCGCCAAATATAACCGCCCCGTAGCCACGCCAAAACAGGCCCGCGCCATCCTTGGACTGGGGGAGGCATAGATGACTGCCACCCCTTTTGATAGCGCAATGTTTCGCGGGCTGTTTGGCGATGCCGAGGTGGGGAAATTATTCACCGACAGCGCCGAAGTCCGCGCCATGCTGCTGATTGAGGGGGCGCTGGCACAGGCACAGGCCGAGCTTGGCATCATCCCTGTTGAAGCGGGAGCATTCATCAAACGCGCCACGCTGGAGGTGCAGATCGACCCATCGGGTTTATCGACAGAAACGGGGGTAAATGCCGTTGTCGTGCCTGCATTGGTCAAAGCGTTCCACGCCGCAACGGATGCACCGGAACATACGCAATATTTCCACTGGGGTGCGACATCGCAAGATATTATTGACACGGCGCTGGTTCTACGGCTGAAACAGGTTGTGGCGATCTTTGAAGGCCGTCTTTCGGGTATCCTCAAGTCCCTTAGCGCTCTCGCAGATACCCACGCCGACCTACCGATGGCGGGCCGCACTTATGGCCAAATCGCCTCGCCCACCACGTTCGGGGCAACGATTGCCAGTTGGGGCACGCCCCTGATCACACACCTGACGCGCCTGAATGAACTGCGCCCGCGCCTATTGCGGGTCAGCCTGTCGGGGGCGGCTGGCACGCTTTCAATGATCAATGAAAGTGCTGAGTTGCGCACAAAGTTGGCGGCCTCGCTGGGGCTTGCAGACAGCCCCGCCGCATGGCACAGCACCCGTGATAGCATCGCCGAATTTGCCGGATGGATGACGCTGGTGGCGGGCAGTCTGGGTAAAATGGGTGAGGATTTATTGCTGCTGACGCAATCCGGCATCAACGAAGTCAGCTTGGGCAGGGGCGGCTCGTCCTCCACCATGCCGCAGAAATCCAATCCGGTTTTACCGTCGCTACTGGTCGCATTGGCACACCAAACCACAGCCCTTAACAGCGCCATTCAAGGCGCGGTGGTGCATCGCCAACAACGCGACGGTGCCGCGTGGTTTATGGAGTGGATGAACATCGGGCAAATCTGCATGGCCTGTGCCCGCGCCCTGTCGACCGCCAGTGAATTGGCCGGCAGCATGACCCCCAACGCCAGCACAATGGTCGAAAATATCGACGATGGTCTGGGCTTGATCTATGCCGAAGCACTAAGTTTCGCATTAACCAGTACCATGCCCCGCCCCGACGCCCAAGCCGCGGTGAAACGGCTGTGCCTACAGGTGAAATCCGAAAACATCCCGCTGCCCGATCTGGCCGCATCCACTTGGCCTGATCTGGACACAACGGGCCTGTTCAGCCCCACTGCACAATTGGGCGATGCGCCTATGCAAGCCCACACATTTGCCAAAGCTGCAAAAGCATATTGAACTATTTAGTTTAGATTGCTAACAATCTGGGATCAGCACAGGACCCTAACCCCATGAAAACCCACCTTCCTATCCTTTTCATCATGATTACACTTGTGATCGACGCGATGGGTATCGGGCTGATCATGCCGGTGATGCCCGACCTGATCCGCGAACTGCGCAATACTGATCTGGCCTCGGCGGCCCTTTGGGGCGGGGTGCTGGCGACAAGTTTTGCAGTGATGCAGTTCCTGTTCTCGCCCACTATTGGCAACCTTTCCGACCGATTTGGCAGGCGTCGCGTGCTGCTGGTTTCACTGTTTTTCATGACGCTGGACTATCTGGTGATGGCCGTGGCCGGCACCATCTGGCTGTTGTTGGCAGGGCGCATCGTTGGCGGTATTACGGCGGCCACCCAATCCACAGCTACCGCCTATATGGCCGATATTTCCACCGCCAAAGACAAAGCTAAAAACTTCGGGCTTGTCAGTGCCGCCTTTGGCATCGGCTTTGTGCTTGGCCCGCTGATCGGCGGGTTACTGTCAACATTCGGCCCGCGCGCACCGTTCTACGCTGCAGCCGCCCTTGCTGCTGCCAACTTCACCTTTGGCTATTTCATCCTGCCCGAAACTGTGACCGATGCGATCCGCCGCCCGTTTGAGTGGCGTCGTGCCAACCCGTTGGGGGCATTCAAACACATCGGTCATCTACCTGGCCTGCGCGCCCTGTTGACCGTGCATTTCCTCTATTCCATCGCCTTCTTTGTCTACCCTGCGGTCTGGGCCTATTTCACCCGCGAACGGTTTGGCTGGGATGGGCTGATGGTGGGGTATTCACTGGCAGCTTTCGGCATTTCGATGGCTGTGGTGCAGGGTGGATTAATCCGCCTGATCATCCCACGCATTGGCGAGGTGAAAACCGTATTACTGGGCCTGACCATCAACATGATCTCGTTTTTCGCGCTGGCAACCATTCCGAACGGTTGGGTCGTGCTGGCGCTGACCCCCCTCACAGCCTTGGGTGCGATCACCGGCCCCGCATTGCTGTCGATCATGTCCCGCGCAGCGGACGACAACCAACAGGGCGAATTACAAGGCTTGCTGGGCAGTGTTGGGTCCATCGGAATGATCCTGTCACCGATCCTGATGACCCAGACGTTTAGTTACTTTAGCTCGGCCAATGCCCCGATCTATATGCCGGGTGCTCCATTCCTGTTGTCGATGGGGCTGATCGCCATCTGTATCGGGGTTTATCTGTCCGCGAACAAACCCTGTCGCGCCTGAAATCATCCGCTTGCGACATGTTTTGACGCGAACGGGCCTTGCCATGACGGGAGGTTTCCTTGCACCCTGCATAGAACAGGAGAGCAAATATGACCCAGATCCGCGCCGCCGTTGCCCATGAATTCGGCCCCCCCCTAACCGTTGAAACCGTGAACCTACGTCCGCCCACGGCCGGCGAAGTCGAAGTCACGCTAGAGGCCTGCGCAATCTGCCATTCCGACATTTCCTTTATGGACGGCGGCTGGGGTGGCAATCTGCCAGCGGTTTATGGGCACGAGGCGGCAGGCAAGGTCACGGCAGTTGGGGTGGGCGTCAAAGGCTATGACCTAGGCAATACCGTCATCGTCACCCTGATCCGCGCCTGTGGCGACTGCATCCCCTGCGCCAGCGGCAAACCCGTTGCCTGCGCCACGCCTACCAAAATGGACGGGCCAATCACCACGGCTGATGGTGGCCCTGTAGAACAGGCAATGGCGTGCGGCGCGTTCGCCGAAAAGGTGGTGGTTGACCCCAGCCAGTTGGCCCATATCCCCACCGATATGCCGATGGAGGCGGCCTGTTTGCTGTCTTGTGGCGTGATCACCGGCGTTGGCGCTGTGGTCAACACCGCTGGCCTGCGCCCCGGTCAAACGGCTGTGGTCATCGGGGCGGGCGGCGTCGGGTTGAACGCCATTCAGGGCGCACGGATTGCGGGCGCGGCCAAGATCATCGCGGTGGATATGCTCGAGGATAAACTGGGCGCGGCGATGGAATTTGGCGCGACCCACGGAGTTCTGGCCAGCAATCCAAAACCGTGGGGTGCTGTGCGCAAAATCACCGGTGGCAAAATGGCTGATGCTGTGTTCGTCACAGTCGGGGCCATTTCCGCCTATGAAACCGCGCCACGCTATCTGGCAGCGGGCGGAAAAATGGTGATGGTCGGCATGCCCCATTCCGGCGACAAAGCCAGTTACGAGCCGGTGATCATCGCCGCAACTGGCCAAGCGATGATCGGCACAAAAATGGGTGACGTGGTTCTGAAACGCGACATCCCGTGGATGATCGACCTGTATCAGCAGGGCCGTTTGAAACTGGATGAACTGGTGTCGGGCCGCTACACGCTGGAGCAGATCAACGAAGCAATTGCCGACACCCGCACAGGGGCTGCGCGGCGCAACGTGATCCTGTTCAAATGAAGCTGCAAGACCTTGAAATATTCGTGGTCGCGCCCCCAACTCCCGGATGGGGCGGGCGGTATTGGATATTCACCAAACTGACCACAGCTTGCGGCATCACGGGGTATGGCGAATGTTATGCGTCATCCGTTGGACCCGAGGCGATGAAGGCGGTAATCAGCGACGTATTCGCTCGCCACATGCAGGGTGAAAACCCTGAAAACATAGAACTGATGTTCCGCCGCGCCTACTCCGCCGGTTTCACCCAGCGACCTGATCTGACGGTGATGGGCGCGTTTTCCGGCCTTGAGATCGCCTGTTGGGATATACTGGGCAAAGCACGGAACCGCCCCGTTTGGGCATTGCTGGGTGGGATGATGAACGAGCGTTTGCGCTCTTACACTTACCTTTACCCGCTGCCCGATCAAGACCCAGACGCGTTCTGGGCCTCGCCCGAAATGGCCGCCGAATGTACTGCCGAACTGGTCGCGCAGGGGTTTACCGCAGTTAAATTCGACCCCGCCGGCCCCTACACCATCCGCGGCGGCCACATGCCTGCGATGTCAGACATCTCCCGCACAGTGGCGTTTTGCAAAGCAATCCGCGAGGCTGTGGGCGGCAAGGCCGACCTGCTGATCGGCACCCACGGGCAGTTTTCCACCGCTGGTGCAATCCGGCTGGGCCGCGCGCTGGAACCCTATCAACCGCTTTGGTTCGAGGAACCCGTGCCGCCAGACAATGTTGGCGAAATGGCCAAAGTTGCCAGCGCCTGCACCATCCCTGTCGCCACCGGCGAGCGCCTGACCACCAAGGCAGAATTTGCGCCCGTGTTGCGGGCCGGTGCCGCCACCATCCTGCAACCCGCCTTGGGTCGTACAGGCGGCATATGGGAATGCAAGAAAATCGCCGCGATAGCCGAGGTTTACAACGCACAAATAGCCCCGCATCTATATGCGGGCCCTGTGGAGTGGGCCGCAAACATCCATTTTGGTGCCTCTATCCCCAACCTGCTGATGGTGGAAACCATCCAGACCGGCGGCGCGTTCCATATGGCATTGATCAAAAACTCGATCACATGGGAGGGTGGCTATGTCCTACCCCCCACCGCGCCGGGGCTGGGCATAGACTTTGACGAGGTTCTGGCCCGCGCCCACCCCTATACCGGCACGGGGCTGCATTTGGAAATGCAGGAAGCGCCCTGTAACTACAGCGAGGAAAACAAATTCGAAGGCGGTGCGCCGATGCGTAAAAATTAGCAAACCTGCGCGATATTCTCGCTTTTTGTGAAAAGCCATGCTAATATGCGAATACGAATAGGATTTTTATAAAATAAGGGTGTGGATTTTGGCTCCTACAGCAAATGCGTATAAAGACGATGACGAAGCTCCGGTTAATCCAAATGATATGATTACCCAGTCTCAGGCAGCCGCCAGTTTTCTAAAGGCGCTGTCCCACGAGGGACGCTTGATGATCCTGTGCCACCTATCATCCGGTGAAAAATCCGTGACCGAACTGGAACAGCTGTTGTCCACGCGGCAAGCCGCCGTCAGCCAGCAATTGGCGCGTCTGCGTTTGGAAGGGTTGGTCAGCTGTCGCCGTGACGGCAAAGTGATGTTTTACGCCTTGTCCGACAACAAAGCTCGCCAGATGATTGATCTGGTTTATAAACTTTTCTGCCAGTTTGACGGGTAATAGAAAGTCGCCTTGAAGAAGCATCGGGCCTGTCTTTGATTACATGTATTTTTATACGCCGGAATCGTTGGGTTTAGCCTACTGATTTTCCACGTAACAAACTGATATCACAACGAATTTAGGCCACGCTAGTTTCCCGCCGCGGCCCTTATCACTCAGTGCATATCGCGTGAAATTGAATTCACACACTTAGCCAAACATGTCTGCCGTAATCCCGTCATACCAGCCAACGCTTTCCTCATACGTTGCCTTGCGCAGGGCCGCGGCCTCACCCGTTTTACTGATGAACCCGTCCGTTTTGGCAATCTTTTCATCCGTTGCCTCGTAAGACGCGCCAACCTTGATACCATCATCAGTATCAATCAGCGACCAGCAGGTGTTAGTGAATTTGGCAGGGAATACTTTGGACCCTGTCAACGCACCACGAATGGCCATCGCCGCCACTTTGGCCTGCGAATTAGCTGCAAAGCCGGATTTCGGCATATCGCCCTGATGGCTAGAATCGCCCAGAACATGGATGTTCTCATCCGCTTTGGTCGCCATCGTCGACGCATGCACAGGTGCCCAACCAGCGTCATTTGTGACACCGGCAATTTCGGCGATCTTGCCCGCTTTCATCGCCGGAATAACGTTGCACACGTCAACCTTGGTCACTTCGCCGTCAATCAGTACTTCCATTGCATCGGGGCGCACTTCGACCTTGTCACCGCCAAAATCAGGACCGACCCATTCGATCATCCCGTCGTAATGGGTTGACCAGCCATCCTGAAACAAACCTTGCTTGCTGAATTTTGGCTTGGGATCGACAATCAGGATTTTGCCTGTCGGGTTGTTGGCCTTCAGATGATGCGCCACCATCGACACCCGCTCGTACGGTCCGGGTGGGCAGCGGAACGGGTTGGGGGGCGCGACCATGCAATAGGTTCCGCCTTGTGGCATTGCCTCTAGCTGCGCCTTCAGCAACTGGGTTTGCGAGCCCGCCTTATAGGCATGTGGCATCTTTTGCTGGGCAGTTACGTCCCAACCGGGCACAGCACCCTCCTTGAAGTCAATCCCCGGACTTAAAACCAAACGGTCATATGGCAATGTGCTACCACCGGCCAGCGTTACGGTTTTGGCATCGCGGTCCACACCAATAGCCCAGTCATGGATCACGTTAATGCCATAGTCAGCGGCCAGTTTCCCGTAAGTGTGCCCAATCGAGGAAAACTCGCGAAAGCCCCCGATATAGAGGTTCGAGAAAAAGCAGGTGTAATAGGTGCGCGTCGGCTCAACCAGCGTCACATCAATCATGCCTTTGCTGTCCTTGGCCAGATAGCGGGCAACGGTTGCACCGCCTGCCCCACCGCCAATAACGACGACTTTGGGTCTGCCGTGGGCTGCCGCCATCACCATTGGGGCCGAAAGCGTTGCCGATACGGCCGCTGCGGATCCAATAAAGTTACGTCTGTTTAGTTTCATTTCCTTGTCCTCCCTAACGTATGAAATTCAAGTGGGGTTTATTCGTCTGGTTTATTGTCCCACATTCTCAAAATATGCGGCCAGACCCGCAATCTCTTCGGCCGACAAACGACCCGCCATCATCTGCATCACCGGATGAACGCGTTTTTTGTCTTTGTAGGCATGCATGGCGATCACGAAATCCTCGACCGGCCAGTTAGTGATCGACGGGATGCCAGTGTCAGCCCCGTCGATCTGGTGACAACTCACACACTCACTGGACAGGTATTCGCCATATTCAGGATCGCCCTGTAGCGCCAGAATCTCCGGGTCGACACTATGGTCCGTGCCCTCCCTGGTTGGCGATGCTTCGGGGATGTCGGATGGGTCATCCGAGAACTGGCGCAGGTAGGCCATTACATCGGCGCGGTCCTGCTCGTCTTTCAGGCCGCGAAAATTCATCCGCGTTTTGGAGATCAGCGATTTTGGGTTTTCCAGATAGGTATCCAGCGAGGTATGGTCCCAAATCAGCCCATCCGCCCCGGCCCGCAGCATTGATGGCGAATATTTGAACCCCTCAACCGATCCGGCGGGCCGCTGGAACAGCAGGTTCAACTGCGGCCCGACACGGTTTCGCGCCCCGTCCCCGATCTTGTGACAACTGCGGCATTTCTTGAAAACCGTCTCGCCGCGCTTTGCGTCTCCATCCGCATGCTCAGCCACGGCTGCTTGGGCAAAACAGGCAACGACAGCACTCATTATAATGTGTTTCAGTCCGTTCATTTCACTCCCTCTTATTTTCAACCGCCTCCGCATTTTCAACCGTCATGGTGATTTCCACATTAGATTTGCATTCCGACATGCAGGCGTGATGGCGGAACCTTGGCAGTTCGACCTGTGCGCGGTTGTCCATGTAAAACCCGTCCTCGTTGGGCATGCGAATTGTGGTAAAATTCTCGCGGCTCAGCACAAAATCATCCCCGACCAAATCGTTGGAATAAAGCAGATAGGCGGTGACGGCGTATATCTCGTCATCAGACAGCTCAGGGCCGTAACCCACCGTCATTGCGCGGTTGATGAAATCCCAAACGGTTGAAAGGTAAGGATAAAATGATCCAACCGTGCGTGTCGGGCGCGCGTCTTGCAAGGTGTCAATCCCGCCCGCCAGCGCTGGGTAGCGCCCGACCCCTTCGGCAAAATCTCCGTGACAAGCGGCACAGTTTTCAACGAACACTTCTTCGCCCCACGTCACGCTGCCTTGCCCCGCAGGCAGGCCCAATCCATCGGGACGCACGTCGATATCCCATGCGGCAATCTCGTCTGGTTGCGCCACTCGACCCAAGCCCAAAGGCCCGGCCTGAAGCGGCGATAGGCTGGCGATGATGGCAAACAGACTAAGTAACCTCAACATTTTGCACCCTCCCGTCCGCACCGACGCTCCATGTCTGAATGCCGTTGTTGTGGTAATTGGAATTCAGCCCGCGAATATTCCGTAGCGCGTCCTTGGTGGGTTGCACATATCCGGTGCTGTCGTGCGCACGGCTTTGCAACAGCAACGGTGTGCCATCCCAGTTGAAATCATAGTAAAACCGCCGTAGGGATTTGCCCAGTTCCGGCCCATCCATCCGCGCCTGATGCCAGTTGATGCCGCCATCCAGCGTCACATCCACCCGCGGGATGCTGCCACGTCCAGACCACGCCAGCCCTGACAAAACCATCGGCCCCAAGCCATGCGTTACGGGCGCTTGCGGGCTGGGCGTAGTGATCACCGATTTAGCGTCCATTTCCCACGTAAAGCGCCGCGTGCGCCCGTCCGCCATCAGATCGGAATACTTGCTGGTTTCTTCGCGGTGGTGCCACGGCATATCACCCACGTCCAGACGGCGCAGCCATTTCACCCACATGTTGCCTTCCCACCCCGGCACCACCAGCCGGACAGGATAACCCTGCTCGGCCCGCAACGCCTCGCCGTTCATTTTGAAGGCGATCAGGCAATCATCCAGCGCCTTTTCCATCGGAATTGAACGGCTCATAGCGGAAGCATCCCCGCCCTCGGCCAGCAACCATTTTCCAGCCACCTGCACGCCCGCTTCCTCAAGCAAATAGCGCAAAGGCACGCCGGTATATTCAACGTTGTGGATCATCCCGTGGGTGAACTGCACCCCGTCCATCTGCACCCCGCGCCATTCCATACCGGAATTGGCAGCGCATTCCAGAAAATAGGCGCGGTTTTCGCGCGGGAACCGCAGCAGATCTTGCAGGGTGAACACCAGTGGGCGATCCACCAACCCGTTGATCATCAAGCGATATTTGGCGGGGTCCACCTGCGCAACACCGCCGTGGTGGCGTTCAAAACACAGACCATTCGGGGTGATGGTGCCATCCAGCTGGTGCAGCGGCGTAAAGCTAACCGCGGTGGTCGCATCCGGTGTTAGCCAGTCCACACGACGGCGCAGAACGTCTGCCTCATATTCCGAGGGCATGCCATAAGGCACATCATTGACCGGCCCCCCCAGATCACGGCGCCACGGCTGCATTTCGGTAATTTCGGATTCTCCGGCGACAGCAGACTGGCCCGCAACAACAGCACCACCAACGGCAATACCTGACGTGATAAACCCACGCCGTGTTGTCTTATGGTCAGTCTTTTCTGTCACTCAGCCCCCTCCCGTTCGCAAGTAGAGCAGCTTGTTCGAAAACCTCTTTATTATTGTTGCAAGTGGCGTCGCTTTCGTTACGCCCCCGTTACTTTCACAGATGTATTCGGATCCAGCTGGATTGTGCCTTGGCGTTTGATGTAACTTTCAACCACATCCCAGATTTCCGGCCCTTCGGTGCCTTCGCGCACTGATGCCCAGCCCGCAACCACATAGGTTTTTGCCGGATCAACCGCTTCGCCGGTTTTCAGGATTGTCATCTTGGTCAGGCGCTCGCCTTGCGGTTTGGACACGTCAATATGATAGCCCATGCCACCAACCCGCACCATGTCACCGCCCTGTTGATAGTAGGGATCAGGGTTGAACAGATTGTCGGCCACATCCTCAAGGATGGTCTTGATGGTCTCGCCAGTCATTTCCGAGCGATACGCATTTGGATAGGTCATCGCGGTGGCGTTGTAGATGTCCTCGCGGGTGATCGGATCCCCTGGCAGCAGGCTCGGACCCCAACGGAAACCGGGGCTAAGGGCGATGTCGGCCTCGCGCTCGTCAATCAGCGCGTTACAGATCAGATCGTCCCATGTGCCGTTGAAATTGCCCCGACGATACAGCAAGCTGTCGGTGTGGCCGATCACCTCGCTCATTTCATCAACATAGGGCGCGCGTTCCGCGTCAATGGCGGCGGCGACCTCTTTGTCGCCCTCGATCACGTCTGAAAACACAGGGATCAGCTTGTGACGGAACCCCATCAGTTGGCCATCACGCACGTCCAGATCAACGCGGGAAACGAATTTGCCGTTCGATCCTGACGCAATCAGCATGGTTTTATTCACCAGCACCGGTTCCGGCAGCGCGTCATGGGTGTGGCCGGTCAGGATCACATCGATGCCATCGACCTTGGCCGCCAACTGGCGATCCACATCAAATCCGTTGTGCGACAGCAGCACCACCAGATCAGCGCCAGCAGCACGGACTTCGGCGACCACTTCGCGCATGCGTTCCTCGCGCACACCAAAGGACAGGCCGGGGAACATCCAGCCCGGATTGGCGATTGGCATGTATGGAAATGCTTGACCTATCACGGCAATTTTCGCCCCGCCGCGCTCAAAGAATTTGTAAGGCTCAAGCGCTGGCTCATCCCACTCATTGTCAAACACATTGGCGCCCAAAAACGGGAAATCCAGCGTATCAACGATTTCATTCACCCGATCCACGCCCAGCGTGTATTCCCAGTGCGACGTCATCGCGTCGGGTTTCATCAGGTTCATCACGTTGACCATATCTTGAGCGTCGGTTTTCAGACAGGTGTAAGAGCCATGCCACGTATCACCCGCATCCAACAACAAAGCGTCAGGGCGCGCGGAACGGATCGATTTGATGATGGTGGCCATGCGGTCCAGACCGCCCATGCGCCCATACCCTTTGGCCAGCGAGGCGAAATCGGTGTAGGACAGCGCGTAGGCCTCGGGCGAACCGGGCTTCAGGTTGAACATTTTCAGGAAATCGGCACCGGTGACATGCGGCGGCATACCGTTCACGGCCCCAACCCCCAGATTGATCTCTGGCTCGCGGAAATAGACCGGTTTCATCTGGCCGTGGATGTCACAAATATGGATCAGGGTGATATTTCCGAAGGTGTCAAAATCTAATAGCTGGTCTTGGGTCAACGCCTGTTGCGCCGCAAGCTTGGCCCAGTTTCCGACGCCAGAGGCGCCGTAGATGGCCGATGCTGCTACGGTGGCTTGCAAAAAATCGCGACGCGAGATCATGGTATTCTCCTTGGTTCATTGTCGTGCAGGATCAGGGGACAAAAGCCCCCGCACCCAATTCTGTATAAATGGACAAACAAATAAAAAAGCGCCCCGCGTTATGCAGGGCGCTTTTGGTATCTTAGTTACGGATTGATGGTCCCTCGACCGACAAACCATTGCCGCGCGATGCAACATACAGCTCAAGCGCAAGGAAATCCTCGCTGCCGGGCTTATATGTCTGGGCGCGCGTATCACGAACGCAGCCTTTGAAACGCGCATGAACCGAATTCAGCTTGGCGTTTTTCAGACGGTAAACCGGAAAGCCGTTGATCTGGCCCTGTGACAGGTGATCGGCACGAATGAACTGATCATAGTTATCCTCGTGACAATTGGCACAGGACATCTCCAACTGGCCGGTTTTGGTGTAGTACATTTCCTTACCACGTTCCCACATTGACTGTGCAGGACCATCGATAGCAACGTTCACCGGCATACCGCGCGATTGCAAAGTGATCAGCGCATTCATTGCTGTCATCTTGCCACCCGTCAGCTTATAAGGCTCGGCCCCCATACGGGTTGTGCGACAGTTGTTGATCTCCATATCGATGGAGCGAACGCCACCCGCATCCTCGCGCCATTTCGGATATGTCGCTTTAACGCCAGCCATGCTTTCTTCAACCGCACCGTGACAGGACGCACAGGATTTACCCTCAGTGCCATCAACAGTGTTCCAAGCATCCTGCGCAATATCAACAAAGATCATGCCAGGATTGTCAAAGTCGTCCATTTGGGCTTCTTGGGTTTCATCCTTGCGGAAAATCCAGCCGGAAAAAACCTCGTCCAAGGCCCCTTCTAGATGGGCCGCTGCAGGCGCACGGGTCACAATTCTCGTTTCCCCGTTGATAACCAGCTCTTTGTCCAGTTCAGTTCCAGCAAACACTGCACTGCTGCCAAAGGTCATCGCAACCGCGATGGTCGCCATGCCCAGAGTACTTTTTAGCGAATAGTTTTTCATTATTATGTTTCCTCCCTTAACGTGATTAAATTCGCTTAGGCCATTGCGACGGGTTTGACGGCTTCATAGATATCGCCATCATCGTCATACCAAGTGAACTTAAACTCGCCCGCTTCCGGAACCGTTGCTTCAAATTCAAAGAACGGATTGGTCGAAATCGACGGCTCCATCAGAACTTCGATCACGCTTTGGCCATTAAACTCGCATGTAAAGCGGTTAATGATCGAACGCGGGATGAGTTCGCCAGCTTTGTCTTTACGACGGCCTGATTCCATTTTGTGGCTGATCAGGGTTTTGATTGTGATGCTCGATCCAGCCGCAGCTGTCTTGGGCACTTTAACACGGGGTTTTACACCAGATGCCATGTTGTTAACTCCTTAAATTAGCCGCCGCAGCCGCCGATTGTAACTTTGATCGCGTTCGATGTTTTCACGAAGCTGCCATCAGCCATTTTCGCCACAGCAATGATGTCTTGCGATCCGGCCAGACGGATGCGCATAGCAACCGACTGTGCCGCGGAAAGCGGACCAAAGTTGGCCTGTGCAGTTTTCGGGTCAGGGTTACCTGCCGCCAGCAAAATGATCGAAACCGCACCAGGTGCGTCAACTGAAACCGGTACAGTGTTACCGTTCTCCGCAATTTCGGGGCTTGTCAGCGTGATACCGCCTTCAGCTGCATCCGCACCGCCAGTAAAGGCCATGATGGCCTCTTCAGCAGCGGCAAACGCCTGAAATGGCAGGACCGTCGCGGCGAACGCACCAGCACCGATGGCCAGAGCATTACGTCTCGTCAATTCCATGTGAGTTCTCCTCGTTTTCATTATTTAAGCGTCATCAGATATGCGAGCACATCTTCAATTTCTTGTGCTGCAAGCAAAGGCGCGAATGTATCATCAGCTGCCTTGCCGGTGTAGCGTTTACCAGGCCGAACAAATCCATCAACGCGGTAGAACGATGGCATGAACGAATCCTCGAACGTGATATCGGCGTTCACCAAAATGCCGCGGATTTGCGCCTCGGTGTAACGGTCTGCAACACCCGCCAGATTTGGGCCAATGCTGCCCTGAAATCCAACATCAGGCATTTCATCGTTTGTATGGCATGCGATGCAATTGCCGTGTTTTTTGCTGGATACGACCATACGGCCGTTCACTGGATCACCGGCAACGCCAGTAATCGACGCAGCAACTGCGCCCTCATCAAACACGACATCACCCGGTGCAACTTCGGCTGCAGATAATGCAGTCGTTGCTGCGAACAAGGCCGCCATGCCTAAAATAGCTGGCTTCATTATAATTCCTCCCATTAGATTCTGTCCTCCGATCCTCTAAGGCTAGACAGTTTGTCGCACCCACGCAACGATAAATATGTATTTGTGAATGTATCTTTGCAAAAATTACCCGCAACACCCAATAAACGCAGGGTATATTACAACTCAAGAAAGATACGGCTGGTCCATAATTATTGGATCACGCCCTCTTCTTTCAACATCCGCGCGTGGTATTTCTGAAACGGCTCATCCCCGTCATACCCCTTTTGCACGATCCATTCCATCAGGTGACGGGTGGTATATGTGCCAAAGGCCCCGGGCATGGTGGCAGCGGCGAATTCGGTGCCCATAACCTGCCCCGCCTCGCCATCGCGCATGAACATCATGGTGGGGGTAAAGATAACCCCCCAACGCCCCGCCATATCGCGTTCCGACATCACTGTGCCGTCCAGATCGGTGACCTCGACATCGCCAAACAGGTTCATTTGCACTACATAGAATTTCTCGCGGATCAACGCATCAATTGCAGGATCGGGGAAAATCTCGTTGTGCATCTTGTTGCAATAGATACAGCCGCGTTGCTCCCAGATGATCAGCAGGCGTTTGTCCTGCGCCTCGGCCTCGGCCAGATCCTCGCGCACATCCAGAAAGGTATCTTCCAGCCACGTAGGTTTGTGAAGCCCATCGTCGCCCATTTCAACAGCCGCCGCAGGTGTGGCAATCGCCATCAGGGCAGCAAAGACAAATCCGATCATACGCATAGCTTTTCCTTTTTAAAAATCACCCGAAGGATTGAAACCACGGGAACATCTCGATCATGAAATTGGCGATCACATTCAGGGTATTGGTCACCATCAAAATAGCAAACAGGATCAACATTGCCCCCATCACTTTTTCGACATAGGCCAGATATTTGCGGTTGCGCGACATCCAGCGTAAAAACGGTTTGGCGAAAAACGCAGCCAGAACAAACGGCGAGGTCATCGCCAAGCCAAAAGTCATCAGCAACAGACCGCCCTCCATCACTGTCTCCTTCATTGATGCGATAAACAGGATGCTGGCCAGCATTGGCCCAACGCAAGCCGACCAGCCAAATCCAAACGCAAGACCCATCACATAGGCCCCTATGATGGTCGATGGATCACCTTTACTCTCGAATTTCGCCTCTCGATACAAAAACGGGACGCGCATAACGCCCAAGAAATGCAAACCAAACACGAATATGATAGCCGCCGCCGCGTAGGTCAGCTCGGTTTTCCAGATTCGCACCGATTGCCCCGCGGCTGTCGCCCCCATGCCCAAAAGAATGAATATCGTGGTCACGCCCAGCGCGAAAAACAGCGCCGAAATCACCAGACGGCGGGCCGCACCTGGGGCAATGCTGTCATCGTTTTGCAGCTCGGACATCGAAATTCCGGCCATATAACTAAAGTAAAACGGCACCATTGGCAGCACACAAGGCGAAAAAAACGCGATGAACCCTTGCAACAGTGCCCCGCCAAACGTTGCGTCAAACATATCGTCTCCAACCTTGTCCCTTTGGTCAAAACATATTACTATGTATCTATGTTTACGCAAGGACACTGTAGATGAGGCGCCTCAGACAGATCATTTTTACAGGATTGCTTGGGGTATTCCTAAGCATAGGGCAGGTGAATGCCGAAGTCCGCCTGTTGATGGTCGAGGCTGTGGGCTGCCCGTGGTGTGATCGCTGGAAAGCCGAAATCGGGCCGATTTATCCGAAAACCGCCGAGGGACGCATCGCCCCTCTCGTAAAAGTGATGATCCACGATCCGCTAGAAGACGGCATCACCCTGAAATCCCCGCCGGTCTATACGCCGACCTTTATCCTGCTGAACGACGGTCAAGAAGTGGGGCGCATCGAAGGATATCAAAGCGATGAGTTTTTCTGGTGGTTCATTGAGGCGATGATCAAACAACTGCCCGAGGATCTGCAAAAGGATCCCGACGCATGACAAGCAAGCAAAACAACGCTAAACAAGTATATATGAGTAGTAAGGAGCATTCCAAATGGAAGCCACATTAAACGGTCTTGGTAATATGGCCAAAGGTGACGCCGGTGTTGACACCGACGAGCTGGGCGGTCGCGCAACCGAGGCGTCGTCTTTCCTCAAGGCCTTGGGCCACGAGGGACGGCTGATGATCCTGTGCCATCTTAGTTCCGGCGAAAAAACCGTAACCGAGCTGGAACACCTGCTCTCGTCGCGTCAGGCATCGGTCAGCCAACAACTGGCCCGCCTACGGCTGGAAGGTCTGGTTAAATACCGCCGCGAGGGCAAAACGATCTACTACACCCTTGGCGATACCAAGGCACGCCAAGCAATCGATCTTGTCTATACCATGTTCTGCGGTGTCGATCAGGCGTAAGCCGCCGCGCATCAATGCTGACAGTTTTCTTCGATCAACAACGTGCCATAATCTGGCGTTTATCAGGCCTGAACAGAGCTTGATACCCGTTTGGCGTGATTTTTCTCTTGAACCAGTTCCCTGCGCAAATACTATGACCCCCACAACAGACCGAGAAAATCGGCACTTGGGAGAACAATATGGATATGCTGCCATTTGGTGCGTTAGCGGCCCTTGTCGGATTGTTTGGCGGTATCATACTGGGGTTGGCTGGCCGGTTGGGGCATTTTTGCTCGCTCGCAGCGCTTGAAACAGCGGTCTACGGCGACGATCAAACCCGTCTGCGCATGTGGGGTATCGCGCTAGGCACGGCCATCATTGGCGTCTTTACCCTAGAGGCCGCTGGGATCTTCGATTTCTCCCTGTCGTTTTACCACCAGATAAAATGGAACCCCTGGGCCAGTATCATCGGCGGGCTGGTGTTTGGCTATGGCATGGCGATGGCGGGCAATTGCGGGTATTCCGCCCTGACACGGTTTGGCGGCGGCGATTTGCGCGCGCTTGTGGTGCTGGTGGTGATGGCGATTTTCAGCTTTATCACCTTGAACGGCCCGCTTGCCGCCCCCCGCCTTGCCTTGCTGCCAGAAGAACCCTCGGATGGAATAAACTCTATCGCCCATTCGCTGTCTGCCGTCACGGGCATCGCCCCCTTTGCCATCGCGGTTGCCTTTGCCACTGTGCTGATCCTCTGGGCGCTGTCTTATGAAAGGTTGCGCCAACAGCCTGGGCAAATCTTCTGGGCCTTTGCTGTCGGGGCCGCCATCACCATCGGATTCTGGGGCACCTCGACGCTTTATACCGACAGCTTTGGCGAAGGGCTGGTCGAAAGCTATACCTTCACCGCCCCGCTGGGCCGCACCCTGATCTGGCTGATGACATCCTCCGCGGGCGGACTGGTGTTTTCTGTCGGCTCGGTCGGGGGCGTGATATTGGGCGCCTTTATCGGATCATCGATCAAGCATGATTTCCGCTGGGAGGCCTGTGAAGATCCGCGCGAGTTGGGCCGTCAAGTTGGGGGTGCTGCCCTGATGGGCATCGGTGGCGTGACCGCAATCGGCTGTTCGGTCGGTCAGGGGTTATCGGCATTTTCAACGCTGGCCTATTCTGCGCCAGTCACATTAGCCGCCATTGCTGCGGGTGCTCTGTTGGGGCTGCGCCACCTTATTCACGGGTTTCAGCCGGAATAACCCGCCCCCGAAACAACAGCATATGAACGATCAGAACGATGATCCACGCCAACAACATCGTGGTCAACGTGTGGCTTAGGAAATGCCGCCCGTTCAGCATCTGATACCCCGCCATCGCCCAGCCCAGCGCCATTGCGCCAGTTAATGCCGCCACTTGCCGGCGCCGCGTGGTCGCTATCAAGACAAGCATCAGCATTGCAAACCCGCCCGACGCATGACCCGCCGGAAAACAGCGTCCCGGCACATCCACCTTATTGGCCTGAAACAGCGTCACATAAGGCACATCACCGCCGAATTCCAGTAACTGATAAGGGCAATGCACATGGGTTTCCTTTTTACCCAGCCCCACAATCGCGGGCACCAACAACAGGCAAATCAGGATAAATACATTATTGCGCGTCCGAAAACGCCGCAGCGGTTTCACCAGCCATGATAGCACCAACGCCAACAGGACTATGATTGCATAAAGCACCAGTAATTTCTTTGGCGCATCATAGAAAAAGAACCGGATTACCGGCTGGGTATTATCCACCAGCCACTGACCATCCTGAAAGAACATTCCCTGGATTGCCAAATCCCATCCGGTGTTTTCGAGCAGCAGTAACATGCCCACCAACACCAACACCGAAACAAACAAATGCCGCTTGCGGTTTATCTGGAACGGGCCGTCTTTCATCTAATGTCCTGCCTCTACGCCACCAATGGTGATCCCATCAGGACTCGAACCTGAAACCCCCTGCTTAGAAGGCAGGTGCTCTATCCAGTTGAGCTATGGGACCGTTATGGATGGTTATTGCGCGACCAAGACGGCAGGATCAACCCCTAGTGCGTCCATAACCCCTAGTGCGTCCATGCCCCACGGCGGCTGGTGGCGAAATTCTCGCCATACCCACCCTGCCGGATCACCGCTTTTCGTTTGTGTGGCTTGCTCACCTGCGCGTCAATGCCGTGGTGTCTGGCGTATTCAACTGCCGCATCAAGGCTGTCGAACTTAAGGCGAACCTGTGAATCCATATCGCTAGAGCTGGTCCACCCCATCAACGGATCGACCGTGCGTGCCGCTTCGGGGGCAAACTCCAACACCCACTGGCGGGTTTTACCCACGCCTGATTGCATGGCATTTCTGGATGGCTGGTAAATCCGCGCAAGCATAATTTCTCTCCGATATTGGGCCGATACAGGTCTTTAACGCGTTTATCCCGAATGTGGGACGGTTGCGCAAGCCTGCATTGCACCAAATGCCTGTGATTAGGCGTTTTATAAGGGGAGGCAAGCGATTGTCGATCAGGTGCTAGGGAGCGAGGGGTGGGGTGGGTGGTGCGCCTGACCGACAATCAATTCTTCTGCTTGCCCTGTCACGTTAAGCATAGTTTTTCAGCGATGCAACAAAAATATACCTTTATGGTTGCATTTTAATATATAAAACTCGTCCTTAAGTTTTAACACTTTTTTAACGGCGACCGCTCTCCAAACAGTTTAGGACGAAAGGCGTCCATTCAAACAGGCATTCGCCGCCACTTTGAGTGGAAAATCTCTGACGCCCCTTGCACAAGAACAAAAAGGGGCCAAAATAGGTATTGAGGGGATTTTCAATGTTAGTAACCAGCAAAGAGGCCGCGTCGCGCCAGAAACTTGAAGGCGGCAAGCGGTTTATCATGCACACCGAGTTTGAACCGGCGGGCGATCAGCCCAACGCGATTGCCGAACTGTGCGAGGGCATCAATTCAGGCGAGCGCAATCAGGTGCTGCTGGGCGCAACCGGCACCGGCAAAACCTTCACCATGGCCAAGGTGATTGAACAAACCCAGCGCCCCGCGATCATTCTGGCCCCGAATAAAACGCTCGCCGCCCAGCTATACGGCGAAATGAAGAGCTTTTTCCCGGAAAATTCGGTCGAATACTTCGTGTCATTCTATGATTACTATCAGCCCGAAGCCTACGTCGCGCGCACCGACACCTTCATCGAAAAAGACAGCGCAATTAACGAACAAATCGACCGGATGCGCCACTCTGCAACCCGCTCGCTGCTGGAGCGTGACGATGTGATCATCGTGGCGTCCGTGTCGTGCATTTACGGCATTGGATCACCCGAAACCTACACCGCGATGACGCAAGATTTGATCACTGGCGACACCTATGACCAACGCGAAATGATGCAGGGGTTGATCGCGCAGCAATACCGCCGCTCCGATAACGCGTTTGCGCGTGGCACATTCCGTGTGCGCGGGGATAGCCTCGAAATTTGGCCCTCCCACCTAGAGGATCGCGGCTGGCGGCTGTCGTTCTTTGGGGACGAACTCGAAGCCATCACCGAATTTGACACCCTGACGGGGGCAAAAACCGCGACGCTGGAAAAGGTCCGCGTTTACGCCAATTCGCATTACGTCACCCCGCGCCCGACCCTGCTGCAAGCGATCAAACACATCAAGGAAGAGCTGCATCAGCGGCTTGAATATTTCAAAGCCGAGGGTAAATTGCTGGAAGCGCAACGTCTTGAACAACGCTGCCGGTTTGATCTGGAGATGCTGGAAGCCTCCGGCTTTTGCGCCGGGATCGAGAATTATTCCCGCTACCTGACAGGCCGCAACACCGGCGAGCCGCCCCCCACCCTGTTTGAATACATCCCCGACAACGCGATTGTGTTTGCCGACGAGAGCCACGTTTCAGTGCCCCAAATCGGTGGCATGTATAAAGGCGATTTCCGGCGTAAATCCACCCTGTCGGAACACGGCTTCCGCCTGCCATCCTGTATGGATAACCGCCCGCTGAAATTCGAGGAATGGGACGCGATGCGGGCGCAATCGGTGTTCGTATCCGCCACCCCGCAAGACTGGGAGCTGGAGCAATCGGGCGGTGTGTTCGTTGAACAAGTGATCCGCCCCACCGGCCTGCTGGAACCTGTGCTGGAAATCCGCCCCGTTGAAATGCAGGTCGATGATCTGCTGGACGAGGTGCGTATCGTTGCCGCCAATGGCCAACGCACATTGGTCACCACCCTGACCAAACGCATGGCCGAAGATCTGACCGAATACCTGCATGAACAGGGCATCCGCGTGCGCTATATGCACAGTGACATCGACACGCTGGAACGCATCGAAATCCTGCGTGATTTGCGGCTGGGCGCGTTTGACGTGCTGGTCGGTATTAACCTGCTGCGCGAGGGTCTGGATATTCCCGAATGTGCGCTGGTGGCCATTCTGGATGCGGATAAAGAAGGCTTCCTGCGTTCCAAAACCTCGCTGGTACAAACCATTGGCCGCGCCGCGCGGAATGTGGAGGGCCGCGTGATTATGTATGCCGACCGGATCACCGGATCAATGCAACACGCGATGGACGAGACCGAGCGGCGTAGAGCGCGCCAAGTTGCCTATAATCTGGAACACGGCATCACGCCGCAGACGGTTAAGAAAAACGTCGATGACGTGCTGTCTGGTTTGTATGACGGCGACACCGATACGGCGCGGATCACGGCGTCGGTGGATAAGCCGATGCTTGGCGAAAACCTCGCCACCCATCTGGAAGCGATGCGGGTGCAAATGCGCAAAGCCGCCGAGAACCTTGAGTTCGAAGAAGCGGCGCGGCTGCGCGACGAAGTGCGGCGGCTGGAGGCGGTGGAGCTGACGATTGCGGATGATCCGTTGGCGCGTCAGTCTGCTGTGGAGGCGGCAAGTTCGGCTGGCGGGCGGTCAACGGCGGGGAAGGCTGGCGGCAAACGGAAGTGGGGGAAGAGGTAGGATGGGAGATCGCGCAAATGAATGAACCCCAAAAGGACAACTTAGTTCTGCTCCAGAAAATTCTAATTTCCCTAGAAGAAGCTAAGGTACCCTCGATTGATCCCGCTCAAATCTCACTTGTATCCAAAACCGCTTTCAAAATAGCAACATTCAGAGAAACCATGCTCTGGCGTTATTGCGAACTACTAAAAGGCATTGTGGCCCTAGACGGCCTGAACCTTCCAGCAGTGATACTTTGCAGAAGTGGCTTGGAAGTGGCTACTATTTCTTGCTACTTTGCTAGGGCCTGTTGACGTTTACCGCAAATGAATGACGGTTGCGACGATTGAAATCATGGCATTAAAAATATCGTCAGTTTTACATGCACGTAATGCTATACTTTTGAATTACATTATCTTTTGGAATTATTTTTCACTGATATG
>NZ_JBSMEZ010000090.1:0-39106 GCF_056498605.1 Profundibacter sp. | reverse complement strand
CAAAACCATGCAGGACGAATGGGGTGAAATGCTGATCACCGGTTGGAACCGTGCGGGCTGGATGGAACAGCCCACCCAGATTGGCGACCGCATTGCGCGGCTGATCGGTGCCGAATCCGGTCATGTGGTGATGGGCGATACCCTGTCGATCAAAGTCTATCAAGCATTGGCCTCGGCACTGGAAATGCGCCCTGACCGGCGCGTGATCCTGTCTGATAACGGCAATTTTCCGACGGATTTGTATATGGCCGAGGGTTTGATCGAATCCTTAGGACGCCAACACCAGTTGAAAACCCCCGCCCCCGCAGATGTGGCCGATCACATCAACGAGGATGTGGCAGTGCTGATGTTGACCGAGATCGACTACCGCACAGGGCGCAAACACGACATGAAAGCGCTGACCGAACTGGCACATGCCGCAGGCGCGCTGGTGATCTGGGATCTGGCCCATTCAGCGGGCGCGCTGCCCGTCGACCTTGCTGGTTGCAACGCCGATTTCGCCGTCGGCTGCACCTATAAATACCTGAACGGTGGCCCTGGTGCGCCCGCGTTCATCTACGTTGCACCGCGTCACACGCAGACCGTGCGCCCTGCCCTGTCTGGCTGGCTGGGCCACGCCGCCCCTTTCGCGTTTGATCTGAACTATGCCGCAGGCAGCGGCATTGAACGGATGCGCGTCGGCACCCCGCCGGTGTTGCAACTCGCTGCATTAGAGGCCGCGATGGATGTCTGGGACATGGCCGATATGGCCGATGTGCGGACAAAATCCATTGCCCTATGCGACCAGTTCATTGCTGGGGTCGAGGCCACCTGCCCCGCCTTGAAACTGGCCAGCCCGCGCGACGGGATGCAACGCGGCTCACAAGTGTCGTTCCATTTCGAGAACGGCTACGCGGCGATGCAGGCCCTGATCGCGCGCGGTGTGATCGGCGATTTTCGCGCCCCCGGTATCATGCGCTTTGGCTTTACCCCGCTATACATCGACGAGGCGGACGTGGACGCCGCCATTGCGATCATAAAGGATGTGATGGATAATACCCTATGGGACAAGGACGAATACAAACAACGCAGCCGGGTGACATAAGTGTCCGCCGCGCCACACCCAAGACCACACAGCACTTTACCATGTCTACTACCGGTCTGTGCACGAAGGTGCGGCTGCGTTTTATACCGAAGAACAACGCGTCGCTTGGGCCGTATCAGAGCAGCCAAAATCTGACAGCCCCGCAGCGGATGATGCGCTATTGCGCTGGCTCGCCGAGGTTGACGGCCAGATCGTCGGATTTATGGCCGTTACACCTGACGGCTACCTTGACCTTGCCTTTGTGCTGCCCGAATGGATGGGTCGCGGCGTGGCGCAAGCTGTCTATGACCCGCTGCTTGAATGGGCGCATGACACTGGCCTGAAACGGCTGACCACCCACGCAAGCCACTTTGCCCGCCGGTTTTTTTGCCAAACAGGGCTGGCAGGTGGATGCCCCCGAAATCCACACCCACAACGGGCAAGAATTCGAACGCTTCTGTATGAGCCTTGATCTGAACAGATCAGCATGAAAAGTGTTCTGGAGAACCACAATGAAAAACCCATTCAACCCCGCTGACGATGGCGCTGAAATGTCCTTTGACGGGCGCATGTCCTATGGCGATTATCTGCATCTGGACAAGCTGCTCGACGCACAACACCCGCTAAGCGCGGCGCATGACGAAATGCTGTTCATCATCCAGCACCAGACCAGTGAATTATGGATGCGGCTGGCCATTCACGAGGTTGTCGCAGCCCGCAGCGCATTGGCTGGCGGCACCCCGCGCCATGCGTTCAAAATGCTGGCCCGTGTGGCACGGATATTCGAGCAACTGAACTCCGCATGGGACGTGCTGCGCACCATGACGCCCTCGGAATATACCACGTTTCGCGAAACGCTTGGCCAATCCTCGGGCTTTCAATCATGGCAATACCGTTTGATCGAATTTGCCGTAGGCAATCGCAATGTGGCGATGATTAAACCGCATGAACATCGTGCCGATATTGCCAAAATTCTGCGGGCGGAACTGGCGCAACCCAGCCTCTATGACACGGCTTTACAAGTCTTGCACAAGGCGGGCCACAAGGTGCCGGATGCCGTGCTGAACCGCGACCTGTCACAACCCTATCAGGCTGATGCGGGCGTCATGGCCGCATGGACTGAGGTATACAAGAATCCGGACGAAAACTGGGAGCTATACGAGCTGGCCGAAAAGCTGGTCGATTTCGAGGATTATTTCCGACGCTGGCGGTTTAACCACGTCACCACGGTCGAGCGCATCATTGGCCTAAAACGCGGCACCGGCGGCACCAGCGGCACATCCTATTTGCGCAAAATGCTGGATGTCGAGATTTTCCCCGAACTCTGGCATCTGCGCACAGAACTATAAGCATTTTCGTTCCATAAATATCCGCGCCGCAGGCAAGAAAACTTTTAGCCTCCGGCGGGGATATTTATGCGAAAAAGAAACACAGGGCATGGACCTTTGGTATGGCCTGCATCTATGCTAAACTAACAAGTTCAGATAACAGGCAAAGGGGCGCGCAATGACAACCACCTTAACCATCAACGGTCAGATCCATCAAGTGGACCTGCCGGGTGACGTGCCTCTGTTGTGGGTGCTGCGCGATGCATTGGGCATGACCGGCACCAAATACGGGTGCGGTGTGTCGGCCTGCGGGGCCTGCACCGTGCATATCAACGGCGAGGCGGTGCGATCCTGTCAGGTGGCGCTGTCGGATGTGGATGGCGATGTGACCACAATCGAGGGGTTGGGCACACCGGATAATATGGCCGCGTTGCAAAAGGCTTGGGTTGCGCATCAGGTGGCGCAATGCGGGTACTGCCAGTCCGGCCAGATCATGCAGGCCGCCGCCTTGCTGGCTAAAAATACCACCCCAACGGACGCCGATATTAATGAGGCGATGGATGGCAATCTGTGCCGCTGTGGCACTTATGGGCGCATTCGCGCGGCGATCAAAACTGCGGCTGCCGAAATGCGGGGGGCGTGAATATGGGACGGATCAGAAAATACACCCGCCGCGCCTTTATGATTTCCACCGCAGCCGTGGCTGGTGGCGTGGCGTTCGGGGTTTATCAGGCAAAAAAGCTGCTCGCGAACCCGCTGACCCCTGCCGAAGGCGCGTATACCCTGAACCCCTATCTGATCATTGATCCGCAAGGCGTGACTATCATCGCGCCACGGGCTGAAATGGGCCAAGGGGTGCACAGCACTTTGGCCGCCCTCGTGGCTGAGGAGCTGGATGTGGCGTGGGAAGATGTGCGCGTGCTGCATGGCCCCGCAGCACAAGCCTATTACAACGGTGCACTGATCACAGGCCACGCGGAATTCGAGGATGGCAAACGCACCGCATGGCAAAATTTTACCCGTGAAGCGATGGATGTGTTGCCCAAAACTCTGGCCTTGCAGGTCACCGGTGGATCAACGGCCACCATTGATGCCTACGTGAAAATGCGCATGGCTGGCGCGACGGCGCGTGAGGTTTTGAAACTGGCGGCTACCGCACAAATGGGTGATGGCGACTATGGCACCGAAAACGGTCATGTCATTGCGCCGGACGGCACCAAACTGCCCTATATTGATCTCGCCGAGGCGGCAGCAAGCATCACGCCCCCCAAAGACGTGACCCTGCGCCCATCCTCCGAATGGAAATATCTGGGCCGCGATATGCCACGCGTCGATATGGTGGCCAAATCCACCGGCACAGCGCAATACGGAGCAGATATCCGGTTGGAGGGGATGAGATTCGCTACGGTGCGGATCAATCCACGGCTTGGCGCTGGGATGAGCTCGTTTGACGCGAGCGAGGCCAAAGCGATGGCCGGTGTCGAGAGGGTGATTGACCTTGGCAACGGCATAGCCGTGGTGGCCAGCAACACATGGCTGGCAATTCAGGCGGCAGATGCGGTGCAGATCGAATGGGAAGCCGCCCCCTACCCCGCGACCACAGAGGCGATGATGCAAGTGATCGAGGCATCACTAGACGACAGCCCCAATTCAACCCTGCGCAATGACGGCAACGCGGATACCATGCCCGACGGTGCCACCGAAATCAGTGCCCAATACCGTGTGCCCTATCTGGCGCACGCGACGATGGAGCCGATGAACGCAACTGCGCTGTTCACGGGTGACGCGCTTGAAATCTGGTGCGGTAATCAGGCGCCAATCGTGTTGCAGGCCAAGACCGCAGATGCGGTCGGCCTGAAGGATGCGCAAGTCACAGTCCACACCCCGTTTCTGGGTGGTGGGTTCGGGCGCCGTGCCGAGGCAGACGCTGCCGTGCTGGCTGCCAAAGTGGCGCAAGCGATGCCGGATGTGCCCGTCAAAGTCACATGGAGCCGTGAAGAAGACATGCGGCATGATTTCTACCGTCCCGCCGCCATTGCCCAGATGCGGGGCGGTGTAAAGGACGGCAAAGCAGTGCTATTTGACGCCAAAATTGCCGCGCCGTCAGTGACCCGCCAATCCTTGCTGCGCATTTCCGGCTTTGCCCCGCCCGGCGCAGATGTGGCGCATATGGAGGGGGCCAGTAATCAGCCCTACGCCATCCCGAATTACCGCGTCGCGGGCCATTTGGCCGATGTCGATGTGCCCATCGGGTTCTGGCGTTCGGTGGGCAATTCGTTCAACGGGTTTTTCCACGAAAGTTTTATTGACGAGATGGCCCATGCGGCAGGGGCTGATCCACTACAGTTTCGCATTGAGCTGATTGCCCCCCATAGCGCCCCATCAGCCACTTTGCTGGAAGAGGTGCGCAAAATGTCGGGCTGGAACGGTAAAACGCCCGATGGAATAGGGCGCGGCGTGGCATTCACATGGTCGTTCGGCACCCCCGTTGCCCAAGTGATCGAGGTGGCCAACAGTGACGATGGCATCCGCATCACCAACGCATGGATCGCCTGTGACGTTGGCACGGCGCTGGATCCGCGCAACATCCGCGCCCAGATGTCGGGCGGGATGATTTACGGGCTGTCCGCTGCCGTGCATGGTGAAATCAGTTTTGAAGATGGCGAAGTGCAGCAGGAAAACTTCCCTGATTACGACGCGCTACGGATGGGAACCGCCCCTAACATCGAAGTGAAGGTTCTGGAAAACAACATCCATATGGGCGGCGTTGGCGAGCCTGGAACACCGCCCTCCATGCCGGCCTTGGCCAATGCGCTGTTTGATTTAACGGGCATGCGGGCGCGAGAATTACCGTTGTCAAAAACCTTTGATTTTGCCACCTGATCAAGTGGCCGGATGCCTGCGGCGCAGGTATTTAGAGCAAGAAGAAGGGGGAGGTCGCACTATAGCCACCGGTCGTAGTCTGAAACCAGCAGGTGGGTCGGGGTCACATCTTCGTCCACATTGGCAAAGCGGCCAATTTTCTCGCGAAACACATTGTCGGTCTCGTCGTCATTGACTGTTGATACCTCGCCGATCAGCACATCACCGCCTTCGCCCCAGAACGCGTGCCAGTCACCGGGCATCAGGGTAACGCTGGCCCCGGGGGGCAGCATCAGGATTTCACCCGCTGCAAATGCCCGCTTAACCCCGTCGCAAAATACGGTGCCGCCTGATGTACCGTCAAAATTGCCATCCGCGTCCGAGCCGAACAATTCTACCGCCAGTGTCGCACCTCCACGGTTGATGATGTCTTCGGCCTTGATCACATGGGTGTGCATCGGGCTGATCTGGTCCTTGCGCGAGATCAGCAGCTTTTCGGCGTAACACATACCGCCACCACGTTGCAGATCGGCCAGACGCCCGTTGCGCAGGGTGAACAGGAACAGGCCCATCTCGTCAAACTTGCCCAGCCCGTAATCGGTTATATCCCAGCCCATCCGCGCCGTTATCACCGCATCTGAACGGGGTGCATTGGCCTTGAATTCATCCGGTGACCAATAGGCAAAAGGCGGCAGGGTAAAGCCGAAATGTCGGATCATATCGTCCGCTGATGCCATAATATCATTGATGGTCGAGCGTTTCACAGGATCATTCCCCTTGCCTATAACGTTTCGACTTTACCATAAATCATATTGCAACACATTACGCGTTTGAGCGTTAGCGAAAGGCAGCTTAATGTGTTGCAAACATAAGTCGAATTGCTTTAACAGTTCCATGCACCATAGGCGCAGAAAACGTTGATCAGCAAGCAGGTATAGATTAGTTAATGCCGTTGGCCCGCTGCAGCGCCCTGACATAGGCGATGATTGTGCCAACTTCGGCATCCGTGATCCCGTCAACCGGCGGCATATTTCCAAACCGCCAATGGTGCGACCGGACACCGTTGCGCGCGGCTATCAGAAATGCGGCATCCCCGTGGTGCGATGGCTTGTAAATCTTGTGCACAAGCGGCGGGGCAACCCCGACCTGCCCTACAGCGTTTTCCCCGTGGCACGATGCACATTTGGCAACATAGGCCGCCTGCCCCAGCGCGGCTTTGCCCGCAAGGTCAGGCACTGTGACCCCGACAATAGCACGGCCTGTGAGGGCCTCGCCCGTTGCAGGCACGACTTGCGGTTTGTTGTAAGATGTATAAATCAACGCCCCGAAACCGGCCAATGCCAGCACCGCGATGCCACTGCGTAAATTATTGTTCATATCGCCCCGCATTCCTGTCGCTGTCTGCAAACTGTGCAGCTTCAGTTAGTTGAGGGTCAAGCGGTTAATTCGCCTGCTTCACGCCGATTTCAGCGCGTGCGTTCGCCCAGCCACCCAGTCGCGCGCCGCATCGCCGAAACGTTCAAACAGCGGCCGCGAAACCGGATCATTGCCCGCGTTATATTCAGGGTGCCATTGCACAGCCAGGGTAAAGCCGGGCGCGTCGCGCACATAGGTGGCCTCGGGCGTGCCATCATCGGCGTAGCCGTCAACCACAATGCGCGGGCCCGCATCCTTGATCCCCTGCCCGTGCAGGGTATTGGTCATCACGTTGGCATCACCCAAAATCCGGTCAAACACCCCGCCCTTGGTAAAGCGCACACAATGACGCGGCGCGAATTTTTCATCCAGCGTGCCATCGGGCGGCATCCGGTGGTTCATTCGCCCCTCAAGGTCGCGGATCTCAGGGTATAATGTGCCGCCCATCGCCACGTTCACCTCTTGAAAACCACGGCAAACGCCGAAAAACGGCTGGCCACGGTCCACACAGGCGCGGATCAGCGGCAGGGTAATTTCATCGCGGCAACGGTCAAACGTGCCATACGCCTCGGTTTCTTTTTCGCCGTATTCTGTCGGGTGCACATTGGGGCGCCCGCCAGTGAACAGAAATCCATCGCAAGCCTCCAGCAATTCGTCGACCGTGACATATTTCGGGCTGGTCGGGATCAGCAGTGGCATACAACCGGCAACATTGCTGATCGCCTCGGAATTCATCGTGCCGCTGGCATGGACAGTATAATCGCCGTCAAGCGTGTTGAAGTTGGCGATAATTCCGATGATTGGGCGTGCCATATGTGTGACCTGTTGTTGATTGTCCTGTTTTCCATATACGACAAGACTCATCCCTCGCATAGCGCACGTTACGCACACCCAATGAGGCTTATGTGCGATTTCACACATGACAGCCTTAAGGAAAGCCGCTTGCACCCCGATTTGCATCGGTTACCCTAGCGCAAATTTCCAAAGGATGCCCGAAATGCCAAAAGACGCTGTCACAATCCACCTGTCCGATTACACCCCGCCCGCCTATCTGGTAGATACGGTGCATCTGACGTTCAAACTGTCAGGCGGCGCAACGCGGGTGATCTCGAAAATCCGGTTTCGGCCCAATCCGGAAACAGAAAACCGTGACTTTTTCCTGCACGGTGAACATCTGACCCTGATCCGCGCCTCAATCGACGGGCAAGACTGGAAACCCTACGTGACCGACGACGGGCTGACCGCCAAAGTGCCCGATGCCCCCTTCGACTGGGAATGCGAGGTCGAGATTGCGCCCGAAAGCAACACAGCGCTTGAGGGGCTATACATGTCCAACAAAATGTATTGCACCCAATGCGAGGCCGAAGGCTTCCGGCGTATCACCTACTACCCCGACCGCCCCGACGTGATGGCCGTTTTCACGGTGCGTATTGAGGGCGATCTGCCAGTATTGTTGTCCAACGGCAACCAGACCAGCAACGGCACAGGTTGGGCGCAATGGCATGACCCGTGGCCAAAACCGGCCTATCTGTTTGCGCTGGTGGCAGGCGATTTACGCAACGTTACTGACACATTCACCACCATGTCGGGACGCAAGGTTGAATTGAACATCTGGGTGCGGCCCGACGACATCGACAAATGCGCCTTCGGTATGGAAGCCCTGAAAAAGTCGATGAAATGGGACGAAGATGTTTACGGACGCGAATATGATCTGGACTTGTTTAACATCGTTGCGGTGGATGATTTCAACATGGGGGCGATGGAAAACAAGGGGCTGAACATCTTCAATTCGTCTTGCGTTCTGGCCAGCCCAGAAACCGCGACTGACGCCAATTTTGAACGCATCGAGGCGATCATCGCGCATGAATATTTCCACAACTGGACCGGCAACCGCATCACCTGCCGCGACTGGTTCCAACTGTGCCTGAAAGAGGGACTGACCGTGTTTCGGGACCAGTCGTTCACCGGAGATATGCGTGGCCACGGGGTGAAGCGGATCAACGATGTGTTGCAGCTGCGCGGGCGGCAATTTCGCGAGGATCAGGGGCCGCTGGCGCATCCGGTTCGTCCCGCCAGCTTCGTTGAAATAAACAACTTCTACACCGCCACAATTTACGAAAAAGGCGCCGAGGTGATCGGCATGTTGAAACGGCTGGTGGGGGATGCGGATTATGCCCGTGCGCTGGATTTATATTTCGAACGCCACGACGGCGACGCCGCCACGATCGAGGACTGGTTGCAGGTGTTCGAGGACACCACAGGGCGTGACCTGACCCAGTTCAAGCGTTGGTATTCACAGGCTGGCACACCGATCCTGACCGTGACTGATGACTATAAGGGCGGCACATACACCCTTCATTTCAAACAAAAAACACCGCCCACACCAGGGCAGGTGATGAAACAGCCACAGGTCTTACCGATTGCCGTCGGGTTGCTTGGCCAGAATGGGGATGAAGTGCTGAAAACCACGGTTCTCGAGATGACTGAAAGCGAGCAAAGTTTCAGCTTTGAGGGGCTGGCAGCCAAACCTATCCCGTCGATCCTGCGCGGATTTTCCGCCCCCGTAGTGCTGCGCCGCGACACCAGCAACAAGGAACGCGCGTTCCTGCTGGCGCATGACACCGACCAGTTTAACCGCTGGGAGGCAGGGCGCGTTTTGGGCAAGGATCTGATGCTGCGGATGGTCACGCAGGGGGCCACAGCCGACACCTTATATCTGGATGCCTTGGCGCAGGTCGTGCGCAATGACAGCCTTGATCCGGCCTACCGTGCCTTGATGTTGCGCGCGCCCGGTCAGGACGATATCGCGCAATCCTTGGCCCAATCTGGCCATGTGCCGGACCCCGCTCAAATCTACCGCGCGGCCCAAACACTGGAACAAGCCAAGGCACAGCATGTGCAGGATATTCTGCCCCGCCTTTACGCTGAAATGCATGTGCCCGCCCCCTATTCGCCCGATGCGGGACCCGTTGGCAAACGCGCGTTGCAAGGTGCAGTTCTGTCGCTGATCACACGGCTGGACGGGGGGGCTGCGGCGCGGGCGCAATATGCCGCTGCCGCCGACATGACCCAGCAATTCGGCGCATTGACCTGCCTGCTGGACGCCGATACCGGCGAGGCCGAGCTGGCCGCGTTCTATGAACAATGGGCAGCCGACCGTCTGGTGATCGACAAATGGTTCGGCGCACAGGTCAGCCTAGCAGCACCCGAGAAGGCGGCAAGCATTGCCGACGCCCTGACCCGTCACGCGGACTTCGAGATGACCAATCCGAACCGGTTTCGCGCTGTATTCGGGGCCTTGTCGATGAATGCCGCCGGTTTCCACGACGCATCAGGCGCATCCTACAGCCTGTTGGCTGATTGGCTGATTGCGCTGGACCCGGTGAACCCGCAAACCACCGCCCGCATGATGACCGCGTTCCAGACATGGCGCCGCTATAGCGGCGAACGACAAGCCATGATCAAAACGGCGCTGGAACGGATTGCGGCTACCGACGGGCTGTCGCCCGACACCACCGAAATGGTTAGCCGGATATTGCAGGGTTGACCCTGACGATGATCAAGTGGGCCATGAGGGCGAAGGAAGGGATAGATGCCATGGCAAAATGTGTTCTAATAACCGGCGGCAGCGCCGGTATCGGCGCGGCTGTGGCACGCATCGCTGCAACTCGGGATTATGATGTGGCGTTGACCTATAGGTCCGGCAAAGCAGGCGCCGAGACTGTGGCCAAGGTCGTGCAGGCCACCGGCAAGCGCTGCGAGATATACCAATGCGATGTGGCTGATCCAGCGCAAATTGACGCCTTGTTCAAAGCATTTGACAATGATTTCAGCCGACTGGATGCGTTGGTCAACAACGCAGGCATTGTCGATGTGGCAGCGCGGGTGGATGAAATCGACCACGCCCGCCTGCGCCGCATTTTTGATGTCAACGTAATAGGTGCCTTTCTGGTTGCGGGTCAGGCCGTGCGCCGGATGTCCACCAGATACGGCGGAAACGGCGGGGTAATCGTCAATATGTCCTCGATCGCGGCCACCCTTGGCGCGGGCAATCAATATGTCGATTACGCCGCCACCAAAGGCGCGATCGACACGATGACCATCGGGTTGGCGCAAGAGATCGCCAATGAAGGTGTGCGGGTTGTTGGCCTCCGCCCCGGCATTATTGATACCGAAATCCACGCCAAAGGCGGCGAGCCGAACCGTGGGGCCAAAATGGAAAGCTGGATCCCGATGAAACGCATGGGCACCGCAGATGAAGTGGCCGAGGCAACGCTGTGGCTGATGTCGGACAAGGCGTCCTATGTGACCGGCAGCACGCTGAACGTAGCAGGCGGGCGCTAGCTGTTAGCCCCGCACCCAGCGATGCATCACATCACCTCCCACGGCCCGACACTCCACCAGTTCAAACCGTGGTGCGGACGCCAATCGTTGCAATCCCATCGGCCCCAAAGACGGAACCCCTTCGGCCCCGATGGCAATGCCTGCGGTGAACCCGATCAGCTCGTCCACCAGCCCTGCCCCCAGCAATGACGCGGCAAACGCACCACCACCCTCGACAAACACCCGCGTTAATCCTGCCGTGCCCAAGGCCTGCAGTATCGAGGTAGGCTCCAGCATGCCGTGGCGCACATCACACGGCAGCAACGTTGCGCCTAGTCCTGTCCATACATCCTTTAATGCCAGATCAGCATCCGCCCCGTGGCACAGCCACAGCGGAATATCCCGCGCCGTGGTCGCCAACCTTCCGCCCAGCGGCAAATCCAGTCGCCGCGACGCAACCACCCGCACCGGTTGCCGATCTACGCCCAAATCACGCACGGTTAGCGACGGGTCATCGCTGCGCGCCGTGCCGCCACCCACCATCACCGCATCGTGACGTGCCCGCATCAAATGTGCCATCCGGCGGGCGCCCGGGCCCGTAATCCACTGGCTTTCCTTCGTGGCAGTGGCGATGCGCCCGTCAAAACTGTTGGCCAGTTTAAGGGTGACCATTGGGCGGCCATCCTGCACCCGTTTCAAAAAACCGGAATGCGACCGCTCAGCGGCGACCTGCCCAACCCCCGTCACCACTTCGATCCCTGCATCCCGCAACATCGCGTGGCCCTTGCCCGCCACCCGCGCATCCGGATCCTCAAGTGCGCTCACAACCTGCGCTACCCCCGCCGCGATTAACGCTTGGGCACAGGGCGGGGTTTTACCGTGATGCGCACATGGCTCTAACGTAACATAGGCCACCGCGCCCCGCGCCGCATCCCCCGCCTGTTCAATCGCAATGGTTTCCGCATGGGGCCGTCCGCCATCGGCGGTCCAGCCACGCCCGACAATCCGGCCATTTGAAACGATCACACAACCAACCGCTGGATTGGGCCAGACACGCCCCAAACCACGCTCGCCCAACGACAGGGCAAGCGCCATGAAACGCGCATCACTGGCTGCTTGGGTCACTCGTCCGGTTCAACATCCGGACGCAGTTCACTGACAAATTTATCAAAGTCGTCAGCCGCCTGGAAGTTCTTGTAAACACTGGCAAATCTCACATAGGCCACGGTGTCGATCCGCGCCAGAGATTCCATCACAATCTCGCCAATCACATCGGATTTGATGTCTGTCTCGCCCATGCTTTCCAACCGGCGGATGATGCCGGAAATCATCTGGTCCATACGCTCTGGCTCGACTGGGCGTTTTTGCAGCGCCATGCGGATCGAACGCTCCAGCTTATCGCGGCCGAATTCCTCGCGGCGACCGTTGGATTTGATCACCACAAGGTCGCGCAATTGCACGCGTTCATAGGTAGTGAACCGTCCTGCACAGGCCGGGCAAAACCGTCTTCGCCTGATGGCCGCGTGGTCCTCGGCGGGCCGTGAATCTTTGACTTGGGTATCGACGTTTCCACAAAAAGGGCAGCGCATAGCCTCTCCATTGGGTTAGTGAATGTGTTATCCACAGGCACTATAGGACAGCCGCAACCCTTTGGGTAGGGGGGAAATGCACCCGCTATATATTGTCACTTATCCTCAACACATCTTCGTCAGAAATTACGGTTTTTTCTTTGCTACGTGGCGTTTTTGTGGAACCCTACCCCCCTTAACCAAAGGGAGATTATTATGAGTGTCGCACGTGTAACCGAAATATCCTCATCCTCGAAAAAAGGCTTTGATGACGCAGTTGAGGAAGGCATCAAACGCGCCTCCAAAACCCTGCGCGGCATCACCAGTGCTTGGGTGAAAGAGCAAAAAGTGTCTGTCAAAGACGGCAAAGTCATGGAATTCCGCGTTAATATGATGGTGACGTTCGTTCTGGACGACTAACAAATGCGCAAACGTGTGCCCTGTAACGGGCGCACGTTATCCTTAGTTACAAGCACCCCAGCTGCGTTCGTTAAAATCCCAGCACTGACCGGCTGCAATCTTGGCATCATAAATGCTGCCGCCATAAACGTAACTGGACGTTCCTACATCACATAATAACGTCACCAGATTTTTTTCTTGTTCGGGGTCGTCACGATACATAAACACGTTGATCTCGCCCCATTTCTCTAACTGCATTTCGGCTTCGGTGTCGCCGTCTTCGGACGTAACAATGCGCGAAACACCTCCCAGGACCTCATAGGTGATATCCCCATTGGTAAAATACATGCTCTCGTAAATGCTACTGCCAACGCCAGGCCACGGCACAAAATCGGCGTCCACCACAGGGACCGACAGTTGCAAATCCGGCGGCGCACCGACAAATCCGAATGTATAGGTCACGTCATCGCCTTTCACACACACATCGACGTATTGGCGCGCCCCGCTAAAGGTGCAGGTCAGAAATGTAGCGTTCGGGCTGGCACATTCGGCAAAACCCGCGGTCGTACTCGCCACAAATGCCAATATTGAAATGCTTGTCCGTATCATTACTTTGCTCCTGAATTCATCCCAGATGCGCCACCACTTGGCGGTCATGCGATGCGTTGCGATGTTCGAAAAGGTAAATTCCCTGCCATGTTCCTAGCCGCATTTGGCCATTTTGGACAGGAATTGACAAGCTGACCGGTAACATCGCCGCCTTGATATGGGCGGGCATGTCGTCGGGGCCCTCATAGGTGTGGGTCAGATAGGCCATTTTTGGGTCGGTAGTGGGTGGCACCAAGCGGTGAAAGAAGTTCTGCATATCAGTCTGCACTTCCGGGTCGGCGTTTTCCTGAATCAGCAGGCTGGCCGAGGTGTGTTGTATCAGCAGCGTCAGCAGTCCGTCGCCGGTAACCCAATCGGCAACTTGGCGAGTGAATTCATAGAGGCCAGGGCCGGTGGTGGGGATAGTGAATGTGGTTTGCATGTCAATCAAGCCCGAACCAAACGGACTTTGAGCCAAGGCACAAGTTCTTCAAACGTCATTTCTCCCTTTGCTACCATTACAACGATATCATCCACCTTTTCGTTTTCGTGCAAAACGAGACGATACCCACTTCGCCGTAACAACAATTCCGTTGTGATGAGCGCTGTGCGCTTGTTGCCATCAGTAAACCCGTGATTTTGAACAAGCGCATGCATCAGCGCCGCTGCCTTGCGCGATATTGCACGGTGATAACCCGAATATGGCCGACCGATTGCAGATTGGATCAACTCAGAACTTACAACACCTGACCGCCCACCATATCGCATGGCCTCCTCATGTGCGGCAATCACATCGGCATAGGTGACACGATAGTGGCTCACCTGTTCACAAGACGTTCTAGCGCTTCTCGGTTTTCAAAGGATGACTCTTTTATTGAAGTGTCTGAAACCGGTCGTGGAGAAAGTGACGTCCAATTTGCAGCTACAAGTTTCGCAACAAGGTAAGAAAAATGGCCAATGTTATCTGTGATTTTCTCTGGCGAGTATCCTCCGCCGTGTAGGTTGGAATCGACCGCCATTTCCGCAAAGGATATCAAGCCACCCAGTTTTTCCAAAAAGTATGCGTCAGAGTCCGCAATACTCCTTGTTGGCCCATGAGCCTTGCGAAAATCGAATGCCGAACTCAACGTGTCCTTATGAAACCTGAGTTCCTCCAAAAGCCGTTTCTTTGCCTCTCTAGCAATTTCCTCATGCAGAGCGTCATTAGCTATCTGCCGAATTTGCTCAATCGCGCGTTCTGAAACGAAAGAATAGTCATTTCGGTTTCTCATTTCATGCACACTCCTACTGATCCAAGAACGACCGCAACTTGCGAGACCTTGACGGATGCTTCAACTTGCGCAACGCCTTGGCCTCAATCTGCCGGATCCGCTCGCGTGTCACGCTAAACTGCTGCCCGACTTCTTCCAGCGTGTGGTCCGTGTTCATGCCAATGCCAAACCGCATCCGCAAAACCCGTTCCTCGCGTGGGGTCAATGACGACAGCACCCGCGTGGTGGTTTCCTTCAGGTTTTCCTGAATGGCCGAATCCAGTGGCAAAACCGCATTCTTATCCTCGATGAAATCACCCAGTTGCGAGTCTTCCTCATCGCCAATCGGCGTTTCCAGCGAGATCGGCTCTTTGGCGATCTTCATCACCTTGCGCACCTTCTCAAGCGGCATTTGCAGCTTCTCGGCCAATTCTTCCGGCGTCGGCTCGCGGCCAATTTCATGCAGCATCTGGCGCCCCGTCCGAACCAGCTTGTTGATCGTTTCGATCATATGCACCGGAATACGGATGGTCCGGGCCTGATCGGCGATCGAACGGGTGATTGCCTGCCTGATCCACCACGTCGCATAGGTGCTGAATTTATAACCTCGGCGGTATTCAAATTTGTCCACAGCCTTCATCAGCCCGATGTTGCCTTCTTGAATTAAATCAAGGAATTGCAAGCCACGGTTGGTGTATTTTTTGGCAATCGAAATCACCAGACGCAGGTTCGCCTCAACCATTTCTTTCTTGGCTTGCCGTGCCTCTTTCTCGCCCTTTTGAACCTGCTGCACAATGCGGCGGAATTCGGGGATATCCAGCCCGATATACTGCCCCACCTGCGCCATCTCGGCCCGCAGCTCTTCGATTTTCGGGGTCGAGCGTTCCAGCAAGGCCTGCCAGCCACGGCCAGCCTTTTCGCCCATGTTCTCCAGCCACATCGGGTCCATTTCGTGATCGCGATACGCCTCGATAAATTCACGCCGGTTGATCCGCGCCTGGTCCGCCAGTTTCACCATATTGCTGTCAATCGACATGATGCGGCGGTTCACCCCATACATCTGGTCAATCAGCGCGTCGATCCGGTTATTGTGCAGGTGTAATTCGTTCACCAGCGTCACAATTTCCGTGCGTAATTTCTGATATTTGGTTTCTTCCTTCTTCGAAAAACTCTCGTCTTCGTTCAAGGTTGCCGAAACCCGCGTGTCCTGCATTTCCGAAAGCAACGCGTAATCGCGCGCGATCAGGTCCAGCGTTTCCAGAACCCGCGGCTTAAGCACCGCTTCCATCGCTGCCAGCGACAAGTTGGCCTGTTCTTCCTCGTCGTCATCATCGTCATCTGTCGCAATCGGGTTGCCGTCCGCATCCAGTTCCTGCGCTTCTTCTTTCTTCTCGGCCGTCGCCCCATCGGCCGTTGGCGCAACCACAGGCTCCTCGTCTTCTTCTTCGCCCATCGTGTTGCCGAACGTGGTTTCCAGATCGATCACATCACGCAGCAAAATATCCTCGCTCAACAGCTCGTCACGCCAGATGGTGATCGCGTTAAACGTCAGCGGGCTTTCGCATAGCCCCAAAATCATCGTATTGCGGCCAGCCTCGATCCGCTTGGCAATGGCAATCTCGCCCTCGCGGCTCAGCAATTCGACACTGCCCATTTCGCGCAGATACATCCGTACAGGATCATCAGTGCGGTCCAGCTTTTCGCCGCCCGTGACCGTCAGGGCAATGTCTTTGGTGCCCGATGTCGTGGTCACATCGGTCGTGCCCTTGTCCTCTTCTTCGTCGTTCTCGATGATGTTGATGCCCATTTCCGACAACATCGACATCACATCTTCAATCTGCTCACTGCTCACCTGATCCGGTGGCAATACCTTGTTCAGCTGGTCATAGGTGACATAGCCCCGCTCGCGCCCCTCAGAGATCATCTTTTTGACGGCGGCTTGGCCCGTGTCGGCGATATCGTCTTTGTCGTCAGTGTCTTTGGCGGCCATCTACAAGGTCCTTTCGGGGACTAGTGATTCGTTTTTACGTGCTACTTTCGAATCAACACGGCGAATCACTGATTCGCAATACGTTTACCCTGATTTCTTTACCTGTTCCTCACCAAAGCGTTCACTTTTTCGCTTTCGTGTCACTCTTTTGTTCAATTTCCCCCATCAGGCGGGCAAATGCGTCGCGTTCTTCACGATCTATTTGCGCACCGCTGGGGGCCGTGTCGAACACTGCCGTGTCCTCGCCTTCACTGCGCACCGCACGATTTCGCGCTTCGGCGGCCTCTTTCAGACGCCACGTCAGCCCCTCATCCGCCACCCCGCCGATGTCTTCCATCGCATCATCAATTTCGCGCAAAACCCCGCGCTGCGCCTCCAGTTTGGCCAGCTCCTCGGACACACACATCGCCGCGATTTCCGCGTTCCCCGGTGCGCGCACGGCGGGCGAAATCTGCACATGGCGCGGGGCCATCACTGCCGCCAATTCAGCACCTGCTTCGGCTTCAATCTTGCCCTGCAGATCATCAACCGCCCCGAGCCGCAACAAACAGTCCCGCACCACCCGATGCTCATACGCCGCAAAATCCATCCGCTCCAACGCGCCCTCAAAGTTGGTCAAAACCTCGGGGTTCAACACTAGCGTTGCCAAAATAACCGCCTCGCGCAGATGGTCTTCAACCCCCTGTCCGGCATTGCCCAATAGCGACGATTTAGCAACGCCTTTGCTTGGGGCTGGCTTGTCTTTCCAAGCGCCTTTTTTCCACGACCCTTTTTCTGGACTGGCACGGCGCGGTGAAAACAAATCCCAGCGCATCTGTTTGATCGCTTGCCCATAATGCCCGCGGATCGACGCGTCCTTGATCTTGGAAATCGCCGCCCGCAGGTTTTTATCCAACGCCGCCTTGCGCTCGGGGCTGTCAAACACCCCGCCCTCGGTCTCGCGCCGCCACAGCAGTTGCACCATCGGCAACGCGCCATCAACCAGACGCTGCATCGCCCCTTTGCCTTGCACCTTTAACACATCATCCGGGTCCAGACCTTCGGGCATCAAGGCGAACCTTAACGATTGGCCCGCCTCCAGCAGCGGCAACGACAGATCAATCAGCCGTAGCGCGGCTTGAAAACCGGCGCGGTCCCCATCCAGCGCAATCACCGGCTCGGGCGACACCCGCCACATCATCTGCAACTGGCTTTCGGTGATCGCCGTGCCCAACGGCGCAACGCAAGCCGTAAATCCGGCCTCCACCAGCGCGATCACATCCATATACCCCTCGGCCACGATCAGGGCGGCGCCCTTGCCCGCCGCCTCCCGCGCGGGGCCGTGGTTATACAGACTGCGACCCTTGTCAAACAGCGCGGTTTCCGGCGAATTCAGGTATTTTGCCCGCGCATTCGGGTCCATCGCACGCCCCCCCAGCGCAATCGCGCGGCCCCGCGCGTCACGAATGGGGAAAATGATCCGGTCCCGGAAACGGTCATATGGATCGCGCCCGTCATCGGGCTTTGCTGCCAATCCGGCATCAATCACCAAATCGGGTGCGATGCCCTTGCCAGTCAGATGCGCAAACACCCCCTGTCGGCCATTTGGCGCAAACCCGATTTCCCAGCGATCCTGCGCCGCCTCGCTCAATCCGCGCCCCGCTAAATACTCCCGCGCCACCGCCGCATTGGCGGTCTTTAATTGCAGCCGGAAGAACTGCACCGCCTGTTCCATCACTTCGGCCAGTTGCGTGCGCCGGTCCGACTTGGCTTGGGCCGCCGGATCACGCTTGGGCACCGGCATTCCGGCCTCGCGCGCAATGATCTCGACCGCCTCCATAAACCCGACGTTTTCAGTCTCGCGCACAAAGGAAATCGCATCCCCCTTGGCGTGACAGCCAAAGCAGTAATAAAACCCTTTGCGATCATCGACATGGAAACTGGCGGTCTTTTCCTGATGGAATGGGCACGGGGCCCACATATCGCCCTTGGCCTGATTGGATTTGCGCGTGTCCCACATCACCTTGCGCCCGACAACATCAGTCAGACTGACGCGGGTGCGCAATTCATCAAGGAAACCGGGTGGCAGACTCATAGGGATGTTTATCCAATATCCGCCCCCTCGCCGCAAGACGCGTGCCTTACCTCATTTTTGTTCCATAAATATCCGCGCCGCAGGCATAGAATCTCTTTAGATGCCGCGTGAAAAACTCATATGTGGTTCATATGGAATTCATATGGTTTTCATATAGCAAAAATCAGCCCTGCGCCGACACTGACACCATCGCGCCGCGCAAATCATGCACCAGCGTTTTAGCCATCGACCGGAACGCCATTATTTCAAATACTTGGTTGCCAACCCGCGTGATCGACACCATCATATGATGCAATTCGCTGCGCGCCGTCTGCCCGCGCTTAAAACGGCTGTCGCGTAAATCCAGCGAGGTCAGTCGCGCCAGCACATCCACCGCACCCGCCCCTTCAAGCCGCACCACGGCCCAGCCATCAGACTGATCCACCACAGCCCCGTATCTGGCCAGTGACTTGTCTGGCGTAGGCCCGATCAACATCCCCTGCCCCAGCCCAAACCAGACGCACCGCGCCCCTGCTTTTCCGGTGCTGCGGTTTGGTGTGGCAAACGCCATACCATGCGCCACTTTCAGCGCCTCACTCAGTTGCTTTTCCTTGCCTTTATAGGGCGATAGCAATGTCATAGATGCAGGCACAGCCTCGTTCAACTCGCACGTTCCGACTGTGATCGGCAGCAGCCCCGCACAGGGGGTATCAGCGTTTAATTCAACCACGAACCCGCCCTCCTTCTGGATCAAAAAACACCGGATCACACACCTCGCATTGGGTCTCAATACCGCGCAAATGATCGACCATCCGGATCACCTCGCCATGCCGCGCCCGTCCGTTCTGCAATCGCGCCAACGCCAGTGGTGTGCCCAATATTGGCGAAAAACAAACGCTGGAAATATAACCCTGATCATTGATCCGCACAGCCGCAGCATCACGCGCAAACAAATGCGCCCCAGCCGTCAGCTGCTTGGCCGCCCCCACTGGTTTCAGCCCAACCAACTGTTCACGCACAGGCCCGTTCAGCCCAGCCCGCGTTGACGCCGCCTTGCCAATGCACTCCTTCTTGGCCGACACCATTCGCGCCATGCCAATATCAAACGCAGTGGCCCGTCCGTTGATTTCCGCGTGGGTGATAAAGCCTTTTTCAATGCGTAAAACATTCAACGCTTCCATCCCGTAAGCCCCGCCGCCCATCTGCTCGGAAAGCGCTAATAATGTCTCGAACATCGCCGCACCGCACCGCGCAGGCACCGCAATTTCATAGGCATGTTCGCCAGAAAACGATATCCGGAACAGTCGCGCTATAACCGCACCGATCCGCACCGCACCACAGCCCATAAACGGGAAATTATCATTATTAACCGGAGTCTTGACCAATGAGTTCACCAAATCCCGCGCTTTCGGTCCAGCAACCGCAAACTGCGCCCATTGTTCGGTCACCGATGTGATCCGCACATCCCATTCAGGGTGCAGGGCTTGCAACACAAATTCCATGTGCCGCATCACCGGCCCTGCCGCCGCCGTGGTCGTCGTCACCACGTAATGCTTGGCCCCCATCCGTGCGCAAGTGCCATCATCCATCACAAACCCGTCTTCGCGTAACATCAGGCCGTATCGCACACGCCCGACCTTTAGCGTCGACATCATATTGCTGTAGATGAAATCCAGAAATACCGCGGCATCCTTGCCCTGCACGTCGATTTTGCCCAGCGTCGAGACATCGCAAACCCCGACCGCATCCCGCACCATCATAACCTCGCGGTCACAGGATTGTCGCCATGTCTTTTCCCCGTCGCGCGGGAAGAATGAGGGCCGATACCACAGCCCCGCCTCGATCATCGGTGCCTTGCGCACCACAGTTCCGTCGTGCGATGTGGTGAACCGCTCCGGCGCAAACCCCTTGCCAGCCCCGCCCGATCCCATCGCCGCAATCGACACCGGCACATAGGGCGGGCGGAACGTGGTGGTGCCGGTTTCGGCAATGCTGCGCCCTGTAACATCGGCCAGCGCCACCAGTGCTCCGATATTGGAGTTTTTGCCCTGATCCGGTGCCATGCCTTGGGTGGTGTAGCGCTTCATGTGCTCGACCGACGCCATGTTTTCCCGCGCCGCAAGCTCCACATCTTTGACCGTCACATCATTGGAAAAATCCAGCCAAGCCCGTCCGCCATTGCCCTTCACCGCCCACAGAGGCGACAGCGCATAGTCATCATCCCCGGCAATCGGTAGCGGCATTGCCCGCGCCTTGATCCCCAACGCCTTGAGCGCCTCTTTTGCCCGAAACACGCCGGATTTCATAGCGCCCTTGGTGCTGAACACCCCCGCAGCTGCCCCTGCCACATGCAAACCCGCACAGTTCTTAGGGTCCGGCACAAAGGCATGTATCTTATTATTCCAGATCGGTCGCCCGCCCAGATGGCAGCTTAGATGCAGTGACGGGTTCCAACCGCCTGACATCGCCAGACAATCCGCCTCGATTTTCCGTATCCCGCTATCGGTCTGCACATGGATTTCGCCCAAGGCCTTGCGCCCCTTGGTGCCCATCACATGCGCGCCGGTGAAGACTGGGAAATCACCTGAAACTGTGGCATCGGCGCGACTGTCGATCAGCGCGACCACCTCGACACCCGCCTCATTTAGATCATGCGCCGTGCGGTGTGCGTCATTATTGTTGCCAAACACCGCTACCTTTTGGCCCGCAGCCACACCCCAACGGTTCAGATAGGCCCGCACTCCGCTGGCCATCATTACGCCTGGGCGGTCATTCATCGGGAACGCGACGGGGCGCTCGATAGCGCCAGCGGCCAGCACGCATTGCTTGGCGACAAACTGCCAGAATGTTTCCAGCGGCACTCCTGTTTGCGGGTTGGCCAGATGGCCCGAGACCCGTTCCAGCGCCCCATATGTGCCGCCGTCATAGACGCCCGTCACCGTGGTGCGCACCATCAAACGCACGTTGTCCATCGCCGCCAGTTCCGCCACGATCCGGTCAACCCAGATATGCGCAGCCTCGCCATCCAGCGGTTCATTCTCGGCCAGCAATCGCCCCCCCATGCGCATGTCCTCGTCGGCCAATATCACATCGGCACCGGCACGCGCCGCCGTCAGGGCCGCCACCAGCCCCGCAGGTCCGGCCCCTATCACCAATAGATCGCAATGGGCAAATGCCTGATCATATTTCGCCGTATCAGCCATACCGCTTAACGCGCCCAAACCGGCAGACCGGCGGATGATCGGCTCATACACCTTTTCCCAAAACGATTTGGGCCACATGAAGGTTTTATAGTAAAATCCGGCGGACAGAAATTGCGAGAAGGCGTCATTCACCCCCAACAGGTCCAGGTTTAGCGATGGCCAGCGGTTCTGGCTTACCGCCTCTAGCCCTGCAAAAACCTCCTGCGTTGTGGCCCGCACATTCGGGGTGGCCGCTGCCCCCTGCCCTGTAGTAACCAGCGCGTTCGGCTCCTCGGACCCAGCCGTCAAAACCCCGCGCGGGCGGTGGTATTTGAACGACCGCGCCACCATCCGCACCCCGTTGGCCAACAAGGCAGACGCCAGCGTATCACCTGCATGGCCACAATAGCGTTGCCCGTCGAATGAAAACGGCACCGTCGTGCTGCGGTCAATCAGACCTTTGCCCTCAACCCTCATGCGCTTGCCCCGTTATGAGCCGCGTCGCTTGCCAGCTTCACCGCCAAAATCGCATGCGTCACCGTATTGCGCGTCACCATCAGCCAAGCACCACAGCCCGCCTCGTGATGCCATAAATCACGGGTCACGCCTGCCGGATTATCGCGGTTGTGCAAATAATTATCCCACACCTCCGGTCCCGCGTCGCCATCAGGGCGATCCAGCGCCAGCGCATCGCCCTGATAATAATATTCGCGTCTGTCGCGTTCCCCGCACAGGGGGCATTTGATCCGCATATTCTCGCGCCCTTTGGTCTGTTACTTAATCACGCACTGGCTGTCTGCCACACGGGTTAATCTATAGGTCACCATTTGGTCCACCATTTCGGCCAGATCGACGGGGCCACCGCATTCATCGGTTTCGCCGACCAGTAGATAGCTGGTCCTGAATTCCAGTATTTTGCCATCGTTACGAGTGATTTCCATGTTGCCACCGTCACATTCCACGCTACAGGTCCAGTTTTTGACCGCATCACTGCCCGCAAAACAATAGAGGTATTGCGCAAACATCTGACCACCATGGCCCTCAGCACCCGCGTGCCCCTGATCCGCCGTTAGCACCGACATTTGCGCAACCCTGTCGCCTGCGTTCTGCCGGAAACTGATACTGATCCGGTCCACCACCTGATTTGGGTGCTTTGCCAGATGCTCTGCCGAATAGTCACGCACGTAACAGCCCTGTGGCGGGGCGGATTGCGCATGGGCGGGCAATGCCATTGCGACGCACAGCGCCAAGGTCTTAATGTAGGTTATGTTGCGCACCTGTTCCCTCCTCATCCAGCAAATGGCCGGTTTCAAACCGTCCCAGTTGATACCGCGCCGCTGGTTCGTGGTGGTTGCCCGTCGCCAGCAGGTGGGCGAATGAATAGCCCGATCCGGGCACAGCCTTGAAGCCGCCGTAACACCAGCCCGCATTCAGATACAGCCCGTCAATGTGGGTCTTGTCGATGATTGGCGACCCGTCAGGCGACATATCCATGATCCCGCCCCATGACCGCAACACGCGGGATTTGCCGATCATCGGCATCAGGGTCATTGCCGCCTGCATCACTTGTTCCTTGCGGTGCAACCCGCCGCGTTGTGCATAAGAGGCGTAGAAATCCAGATCGCCGCCAAACACCAATCCGCCCTTGTCGGATTGGCTGATATAAAAATGCCCCATGCCAAAGCTGATCACATTGTCGATCACCGGTTTCAGCCCCTCGGTGACAAAGGCTTGCAAAACATGGCTTTCAATTGGTAGGCGCATGCCCGCCATCGCCGCCACTTGGCTAGAGCGCCCCGCCACCACCATCGCCACCTTTTTGGCGCGGATCACGCCGCGTGTGGTTTGCACCCCGCGCACGCGGCCGTTTTCAATATCAATGCCGGTGACTTCGCAGTTCTGAATCAGATCAACACCGCGCTGGTCCGCCCCACGCGCATAGCCCCATGCCACCGCATCATGGCGTGCTGTGCCGCCGCGCGGGTGCAACGTGCCGCCGTAAATCGGAAATCTGGCGTTGTCATAATCCAGATAGGGCAGCATTTTGCGCACCGCATCGCGGTCCAGCAGGATTGAATCATCACCTTGGTTGATCATCGCATTGCCGGCCCGCACTGCATTGTCGCGCTGCCCGTCCGAGTGGAACAGTCGGATCACGCCGCGCTGGGAATGCATGACGTTATAGTTCAGGTCGGCCTCAAGGCCCTCCCACAGTTTCAGGGAATGGCTGTAAAATTCACTGTTGCCCGGTTGCGAATAATCGGCCCGCACAATCGTGGTGTTACGCCCGACGTTGCCGCCCCCCAAATAGCCTTTTTCCAGAACGGCAATGTTTTTCAGCCCGTGTTCCTTGGCCAGATAATAGGCCGTCGACAGGCCATGACCACCGCCGCCTATAATAATGATGTCATATTCGGGTTTGGGCTCGGGGTTGCGCCATTGCGGCGTCCACCCTTTGTTAGCAATTAAGCCTTGGCGCAATACCTGCCAGCCAGAAAATCGCATATCTTCTCCCAATCGGGCCCCAAATTCGCATTGGTTCTACAAAACCAATTCCTGAGAGAATATTCAATGGGAAGCCGCAAAATGTATGCCGCTTCCCGACATTGTTTTGTTTACTGGCGACCTACAGCCCTTTGGCCTCATAGGATTTGGCCACCCGACCGATCGCCACGATAAAGGCCGCAGTGCGCAGATCTTCGACATCATCCCGCCCGTGCCAAATTTCGCGCATGGATTGATAGGCCCCGCGCATCGTATCATCCAGACCCGAGCGCACCAGTTCCAATTCGTCCGCGCCACGCAGATAGTTTTTCTTGAAATCGGGCGACATTGTCCAAGCGTCACCCAGATAACGATCCAGCCGTTCCAGTTCATTCACCACCAGTTGGTGGCGCGATTCTTCCTGGCGGCGCTGCAATCTGCCAAACCTGATGTGGCTCAGGTTTTTGACCCACTCAAAATAGGACACCGTTACCCCGCCCGCGTTGGCATACATATCGGGGATAATCACAACACCCTTCTCGCGCAGGACTTCATCGGCCCCTGCCGTCACCGGCCCGTTCGCCGCCTCAATGATCAACGGAGCCTTAACACGGGCGGCATTTGTCAGGTTTATCACCGCTTCCAGCGCCGCGGGGATCAGGATATCACATTCGGCTTCCAGCAGCTTTGCGCCATCGCTGTCGAAATGTGTGTCCATATAACCCGCCAAGCCACCATGCTTAGCCAACCATTTATGGATCGCTTCGACATCCAAACCCTCTGGATCATAAAGCGATCCGTCGCGTTCAATAATGCCGGTGATGATGGCATCATCTTCCTCTCTAAGGAATTTGGCCGCGTGATAGCCCACATTGCCCAACCCCTGCACAATAATGTGTTTGCCTTTTAGCGTGCCATCCAGCCCCGCCTTGGCAATATCCTCGGGGTGGCGGAAAAATTCGCGCAGCGCGTATTGCACGCCCCGCCCCGTGGCCTCGACCCGGCCCGCAATACCACCCGCATGCTGCGGTTTGCCGGTAACACAAGCCTTGGCATTGATATCAGTGGTGTTCATCCGCGCGTATTGGTCGGCAATCCACGCCATTTCACGTTCGCCGGTGCCCATATCGGGGGCCGGCACGTTCTGGGAAGGGTTGATCAGGTCGCGCTTGATCAACTCATAGGCAAAGCGCCGCGTGATCGTCTCCATCTCGGCATCGTCATATTCGCGCGGATCAATCCTCAAACCACCCTTGGAGCCACCAAACGGCGTCTCGACCAGCGCACATTTATAAGTCATCAAAGCGCCCAGCGCCTCGACCTCGTCCTGGTTAACGCCCAGCGAAAACCGAATGCCGCCCTTGACCGGTTCCATATGTTCCGAATGGACCGATCTGTAGCCGGTGAATGTTTTAATCTCGCCACGCAGTCGCACACCAAACCGCACGGTATAGGTCGCATTCACAACACGGATTTTTTCCTCTAGCCCCGGGGCCAGATCCATCAGTGCGACCGCACGGTTAAACATCATATCGACGGATTCACGGAAACTGGGTTCATTTTTTGCGGACATTTTGCTCTCCATAAACAAAGTGCGGCAGAATCGCGCGCCTTCAACAATAATTGGAGCCTAGGCCTGTTTGGTTAACATTACACCTGCTTTCTCGAATCAAATTCGCGCTTTTATTTCCCCAATGTTCTTTGGGTCCAAAAAAAACAGGCGGCATAAACAATTCTGCGCAAAATTGATCGACTATATCCTGTCTGGCAACAATACAGCTGCAAATGGCAAAACAATCATTGAAATGGCGAAAGATTGTCCCTTTTCGTCCAAATCCCGCCCCATTTCCGCCACATCCGCCTGTCTATATGCGCTGGCATGCTTTGTGTGTGCGGAAGGGGGCACCATATGTTTTGGTGTTCAGGAAAGGGCGAGTTATGACGCAAGATATTATCAGCACTCTTAATGAGGCACATGAGAAAAAACGAAAGCATGCAACCGGCTTCAAATCAGCCGTGCGCCAGAAGCTGTGTAAATTCCGCAAGGACGAAGACGGGTCATTGATCATCTTTTCCCTGTATATTTTCGTTATCATGTTGGTCGTTGGCGGCATCGCCGTGGATGTCATGCGTTCCGAATATCAGCGCACAAAAATCCAGTACACAACCGACCGCGCCCTTTTGGCCGCCGCCAGCCTGAAACAAACCGTTCCCGCCCAAGAGGTGTTTGACGACTATTTTGCCAAATCCGGCATGGCTGGGCTAGCGCCAGTGGCCACTGTTGATGCATCGTTGAACTATCGTAAGGTATCAGCCGCATATCCCGAAGGCCAAACTCCAAAAATTGAAACAATCTTTATGAGTAATGCGTTCAGAAAGCTGTTAAGGAATGGTGGAGATGCCGGCGGTCTGGACACACTTGCTACATCAGCATCGGGTACCGCAGTGGATGGTGTTGAAAAAGTCGAAATTTCTCTGGTGCTGGATGTTTCCGGCTCAATGGGGTGGGATTCTTCTTCCGGTCATTCCAAGCTGTATGACCTAAAAGAGGCCGCCAAAGAATTTGTTGATACGCTGTTGTTGAACCAACCAGAGGATGACACCTATTCGATCTCGATCATCCCCTTTTCAACCCAAGTCAATGTTGGTCAGAACCTGCTGTCAAAATATAATGTTACAGCCGAGCACAGTTATTCCCATTGTGTCGACTTTGCAAGTTCGGATTTTGATACAACCGCATTGTCAACTGGGGCAGAATTGCAGCGCACAGGGCATTTCGCGCCTTGGAATTCCCAGTACAGAACGAAACCGGTCAATTGGCGGCTTAGACCCTGTCCGCCGGTTACTGAACGCGCAATTCTACCTTTGTCAGGAGACAACGTAGAACTGAAGAATTATGTCGACGCTTTCGAAGCATCTGGCAATACCTCTGCAGATATCGGCCTTAAATGGGGCGCAGCAATGCTTGATCCATCCACACAATCAGTGGTTTCATCGCTGATTAGCGATGGCGATATCGATAGTAAATTTGATGGCCGCCCGTTCTCTTACACCGAGACAAACACGTTAAAGGTTATCGTGCTAATGTCGGATGGTGCCAACACTAGCCAGTATTATTTAGAACCCGAAGTTTCGGGTGGTTACGTAGACCCAGCTGACAACATGTCAAACGTCTGGCACAAACTGGATAGCAGCGGGCGTGACCGGTATGCGATTTACAATCCGAACCGCAGCGGTTCCAAAAAATATTTCCGCACCTATCTTGAAAGCACTTCTGGATACTGGAGTAGCACCCCGCGTAGCGGTATGGAGCAGCTGTCCTATGTGGAGTTGTATGACCATGCGAGCGTGCGCTATATAGCCAAATATCTGATGGACCCAGCCGGTTATAGCTATAACTATTGGAGATATGGCACCTATGACTATGTGCACCCAAACTTAAAAGACACGCGCATGAACAACATCTGTTCCGCCGCAAAAAGCAACGATGTCCTGATCTTCACCATCGGCTTTGAAGTGACTGACAGCAACGCGGCCAAGCTTACAAATTGCGCCACATCTGCGGGCCACTACTTCCCCGTGGATGGCGTTGAAATCTCCGAGGCATTCGCCTCAATCGCCGCACAGCTGAACAGTCTGAGGTTGACACAGTGATACATTTCGCAAGAAACCTTCGGTCAAAGTTCCGGTCCCTGCGCAAGCGGGAAGACGGGAACGCGACAATCGAATTTGCGATCATGTTTCCGATCCTGATTACGATGTTCCTGTCTTCCGTCGAGATTGGCATCCTAACGATCCGTCAGGTGATGCTGGAACGTGCTGTTGATTTAACAGTTCGGGATTTGCGGCTGGGGCATTTCGTTAACCCGACGCAAGATGCATTGCGTACATTGATCTGTCAGCGGGCAGCCGTTGTTCCGGGCTGTATGGACAGCCTGTTGATTGAACTGCGCCCTGTCAGCACAACAACCTGGGCCCCGCTTGCCACGGACACGACCTGTAAAAACCGCGACGAAGAAATCAATCCGGCTGTCACCCTGAACCCGGGGATAGCACATGAAATGGTGCTGGTGCGTGTCTGTTCGGTTTTCCAACCTGTATTCCCGACAACCACGCTGGGAATAAGCCTGAAAAAAGACGCGTTGGGTGGCTATGCCCTGGTTACAAGTTCGGCTTTCGTGAATGAGCCGTCATGAGGTATGAAATGTCATATATGCTGAACAGAATCCGCAGCTTTGCCCGTGATGAAGGCGGCACAGCAACAACCGAGGCGGTCATTATCTTTCCGATTTTGGCTTGGGCAATCGTGGCTATGGCCGTCTATTTTGACGCCTTTCGCGTCCGTAGCGTTAACTTAAAGGCCGCATATACAATCAGCGATATGATTTCGCGCGAGAACCCGTTTGTTGGCCCAAATTACATTAACGGACTGAATACGGTCTATGATTTTCTGGCCGCCAGCGCCAACCCTACCTGGGTTCGTGTCAGCCTTGTTCAGTTCGACACCGAAGATCCGCTGGATGACACTGATGGCACTCACATTCTGCAATGGTCTTACGGGACCAATGGCAAACAAGCTTTGACACAAGCGACAATGCAGCTTGAGGTTGAAAGCCAAATTCCGGTTATGGGCCACGGAGACAGCTTGGTCCTCGTCGAAACACATATGCAGTATGTGCCGTTCCTTAACGTCGGCCTAGACCCTTATGCGCTTGATAACTTTATCGCCACACGCCCACGGTTTACCCCACCGCAATGGGGCAACGGGCACTAAATTCGATACTATATTCTAAACCAAAGGCATCGGTATTTCCGGTGCCTTTAACGTATGCCCTTACCGGCCAATGCCGCGCTCGGCCAGCATGGCGGCCAGTATCTCGGCCATATATTTGGCTTGCGATGCCGCCGTAACTCCGCCAACCCCGACACGTTTGCCAAACCGCCACCAGATCCCTGGCGCCCATGCCCGTTCCTGACGCGCGCGGGTCAACACTGAAAACCCGTTTGACGGCTTTAGCGAAAATGATCCGCGCACAACGCCCAGCATGTCATCAACCCGCACCAATACCTGCCCGTCCGTCGTGCGCAACTCGTCTTGCGTCAGCACCACCCCGATCAACGTGGCACGGCGCATCTTTTCTGCCAACCACAGCACCACGCCCCCGAACGCCAGCAAAAAAAACTTCCATAACAATGATGCGGGCGGGGTCGCCAACGCAACATAGACCAGCAAGCCGCCCAATATGGCCAGCATGAGCAAACCGGCAAAGCGCCGTGTGGTTGATGGCATTACGGTGGCAAGAATCTCTGTGTCAGGCATGTGTGGCTCCTAGGTGGTCGCGCACCTCTACCCACATCCGCACCAAAGATCGAGCGCAGATCATGCGGCAACCGCCTTGCGCGCCATATCCCAGTAAATTTCCTCGACCATATTGCGCGACAGCCGCCCGCCTTCGCGATACCAGGTGTTCACACCGGTCAGCATGGCAATCAGTGCCATCATTGCCAGTTTGGTATCCGGCACGCCAAACACGCCCGTCTTTTGCCCCAGTCGCAAGATTTCTTCCAGCGCATCCTCATACCGCTTGCGCAGCCCCTCAATCGCGGCAAAATTCGCCTCTGACAGGTTGCGCAATTCCATATAGGCGATAAACACCGCATCCGGCCGGTCCAGATGAAACCCGATGTGAAAGCGCACAAACGCCTCAAGCTGCTCCAGCGGCCCCTCGTCCTTAACTTGCGCCCCCCAAGCCGCCAGCAAATCCTCCATATGCTCGCGCATCAGATCAAACAGCAGCGTCTGTTTGTCGGGCGTATATAAATACAACGCCCCCGCCTGCACCCCGACCTCGCCCGCGATCTGGCGCATCGAAACAGCGGCAAACCCGTGGCGGGCAAACAGCCGTGATGCTGCCGCGCGCACCTTGGGGCCGGTGATCTGGGAATGGGAACCTGTTTTACGTGCCATAGGCAGAGTTTATCTGAACATGCGTTCAATTCAAAGCCCTGCTTGTAAAGGACGCGCCTCCCGCTTTATGATCCCGCAACTGCTACAGGAATCCCTTGATGTTGCGCATTATCCCTGCCCTTGCCCTAACCACCGCACTGCTGACCGGATGCAGCGATTTCCCCGAACTGGACAATGCCGTGTCCCCGACAGCCCGCAAAGCGGACTATCCCAACCTGCTGCCGATTGACCAGTTGATTGCAGGCGCCAAAGAGGTGCAGATCACCGAAGAAACCGTTTTGAGCCTGCAATCGCGTATTGCCCGCCTGAATGCCCGCGCCGCCCGCCTGCGCGGACCCGTGATTGATGCCGCCACCCGCGCCCGAATGCACACCGCCATTGCCCGCCACAGATAAGGCTGTCAGCCGCGTTGCGCCGCCGCCGATTTATCGCTAGAGAAACCCAACACAACAACCACCGGAGATGCGCGACATGACCAAACCTTTACGCCTTGGAATCGCCGGTCTGGGAACCGTGGGTGCGGGCGTTGTGAAAATCGTGCGCCAAAAGGCCAACCTGTTGGCGGCCCGCACGGGTCGTCCTGTGGTGATCACCGCCGTTTCCGCGCGTGTCCGCGATAAAGACCGCGGCGTCAACCTGTCGGCTTACGCGTGGGAGGACGATCCTGTAAAACTGGCCCAGCGCGACGACGTGGATGTGTTTGTTGAATTGATGGGCGGCGCTGATGGCCCCGCCAAAGCCGCAACCGAGGCCGCAATTGCGGCTGGCAAGGACGTTGTGACCGCAAACAAGGCAATGCTGGCGCTACACGGTCAGGAACTGGCGGTAGCAGCCGAAGACGCGGGCCGTGTGATCCGGTTTGAAGCCGCCGTTGCCGGTGGCATCCCCGTGGTCAAGGCCCTGACCGAAGGGCTGGCGGGCAACCAGATTGAACGCGTGATGGGCGTGATGAACGGCACCTGCAATTATATCCTGACCCGTATGGAAAACGCTGGCCTGCCCTACGCCGAAGTGTTCGAGGAAGCCAACCAGCTGGGATATCTGGAGGCCGATCCGACCCTGGATGTTGGCGGCATTGATGCAGGCCATAAACTGGCGCTGCTGGCCTCCATCGCCTTTGGCACGCAGGTCGCCTTTGACGCGGTCGAACTGGAGGGGATCGAGCGCATCACCATTGATGATATCGAGCAAGCCGCCGATATGGGCTACCGGATCAAACTGCTTGGCGTCGCCCAAATGACCGGTCGTGGGCTGGAGCAACGCATGTCGCCCTGCCTTGTGCCCGCAAACAGCCCGCTTGGCCAACTTGAAGGTGGCACCAATATGGTGGTGCTGGAAGGCGACCACGTCGGCCAGATCGTGCTGCGCGGTGCCGGTGCTGGCGAGGGGCCAACCGCATCCGCCGTGATGTCGGATGTGCTGGACATTGCACGTGGCATTCGGGTGTCGACCTTTGGCCAACCGGCTAAAACGCTCGAAGCCGCCAAGCCCGCCAAATCCGCCGCCCCTGCCCCATACTATCTGCGCATGACCCTGCACGACAAACCGGGTGCCTTGGCTAAAATCGCCACCGCACTGGGCGAGGCGGGTGTTTCAGTCGACCGGATGCGCCAATACAGCCACGAAGAATCCACCGCCCCCGTGCTGATCGTCACCCATAAAACCACACGCGACGCTTTGGACAACGCCATTGCAGGCTTTGACGCAACCGGTGTAGTTGCCTCAGATCCCGTCGCGATCCGAATAGAAACCGTTTAGGTCTAGGACCGAACCAATGACCAAACTCACCCAATTCCACGACCGTATGTTATCCTTGGGCCTTGCCCGCGTGTCTGAGGCCGCCGCCATTGCATCGGCCAAACTGATTGGCCGTGGCGATGAGAAAGCCGCCGATCAGGCCGCTGTGGACGCGATGCGCACCCAGTTGAACATGCTGGACATCAACGGCGTGATTGTGATCGGCGAAGGCGAACGCGACGAGGCCCCAATGCTGTTCATCGGCGAAGAAGTAGGCACGGGCGACGGGCCGGGCGTTGATATCGCGCTGGACCCGCTCGAGGGCACCACGCTGACCGCCAAAGACATGCCAAACGCCCTGACCGTGATTGCAATGGGCCCGCGCGGCTCCATGCTGCACGCGCCAGACGTTTACATGGACAAGCTGGCGATCGGGCCGGGGTTTGCCACCGATGTGGTGACGCTCGATATGTCCCCTGCGGAACGGATCAAGGCACTGGCCAAGGCCAAAGGCTGCGCCACGAGCGACATCACCGTTTGCGTGCTGGAACGCCCGCGCCACGAGGATATGATTGACGAACTGCGCACTACGGGGGCCGCGATCCGGCTGATCACCGACGGCGACGTTGCGGGTGTCATGCACTGCGCCGAGAGCGAAATCACAGGCATTGACATCTATATGGGTTCAGGGGGCGCACCCGAAGGTGTGCTGGCGGCGGCCGCGCTGAAATGCATGGGCGGGCAAATGTATGGCCGCCTGTTGTTCCGCAACGACGACGAGCGGGGCCGCGCCGCCAAGGCCGGTATCACCGATCTGGACCGGATTTATTCCCGTGACGAACTGGTGACCGAGGACGTGATCTTTGCCGCCACCGGCGTCACTGATGGTTCCATCGTGCATGGTATCAAACGCGAACCGGGTTTTCTGACCACCGAGACCATCCTGATGCGGTCCAAAACCGAATCGGTCAGGCGCATGACGTATCGCAATAAAGTAAAATAACCCAATGATTTGTGCGTTGATCCTGATTGATATCCAGCGGGGCTTTGACAGCCCTGTCTGGGGCGCGCGCAACAATCCGGATGCCGAAATGAACGCCGCCCGCCTGTTGGGGCATTGGCGCGCTCGGGTCTGGCCGCTGTTTCATGTCAGACACCTTAGCACCACATCCGGCAGTCCGCTTGAGGCGGGGCAAGTGGGGGCTGACTTCAAGCCCGAGGCCCAGCCAGCCAAAGGCGAACCTGTGATAGAGAAAATCGTCAACTCGGCCTTCATCGGTACTGACCTAGAGGCACAGTTGCGCACGGGCGATATCACCGATCTGGTGATCTGCGGCCTGACCACACCGCATTGCGTGTCCACCTCCGCACGAATGGCTGCCAATCTGGGCTTTAGCGTCACGCTGGCCCATGACGCCTGCGCCGCCTTTACCAGCAATGCCGATATGTCGTGGCAGGATGCGACCCCCCTAACGGCCCAGCAAATCCATGACACCGCCATCGCCCACCTGCACGGTGAATTCGTCACCGCAAAAACCACCGACACCATCATCGGTGCGGCGCAATGAGCGGCTTTCTAAACGTTTCATCCTCGCTTACCCAACGCCGCTGGGTCGGCCCCACCACGGATGATGACAGATTGTCCGAGGCAATGGGCCAAGACACCAACCTGCCCCTGCCCCTGTGCCGCATCCTTGTGCGCCGCGGGGTAACGCCGCAAGACGCCCAAACCTTCCTTGAACCAACCATCAAAGACCTGCTGCCCGACCCCCTGTCGTTAAAAGACATGCAGCCCGCCGCCGCCCGTTTTCTAAAGGCCGCCCAAACCGGCGAGAAAATCGCCATCTTTGCCGATTATGACGTAGATGGTGGCACTTCAGCGGCCCTGCTGCTGGATTGGTTGCGCCAAATGGGCCACGACGCGACGCTCTATATCCCCGACCGGATCAAAGAGGGCTACGGCCCCAATGTGCCCGCGATGGAAATGCTGGCCCGTGACCACACGCTGATCGTTTGTGTCGATTGCGGCACTGTCAGCCATGACCCGATTGCAGCCGCCAAAGGGGCGGATGTGGTGGTGCTGGATCACCACTTGGGCGGCGAAACCCTGCCCCCCGCCGTGGCCGTAGTGAACCCGAACCGGCAGGACGAAACCGGCAACTATTCACAGCTGTGTGCCGCTGGCGTGGTGTTTCTGCTGCTGGTCGAGGTGAACCGCCAAATGCGCGACGCAGGACAAGACGGGGGCCAAAAGGGACCGAACCTGATGGCGATGCTGGACCTTGTAGCGCTCGGCACGGTCGCCGATGTCGCGCCCTTAACAGGCGTCAATCGCGCCCTTGTGCGGCAGGGTTTGAAAATCATGGCGCAACGCCAACGCATTGGCCTTGTGGCATTGGGCGATGTGGCGCGAATGAACAGCGCCCCGACCACCTATCACCTCGGCTTTATGCTCGGCCCTCGCATCAATGCGGGCGGACGCATTGGCAAGGCCGACCTTGGCGCACGTCTGCTGGCCTGCACGAATGAACATGAGGCCCGCGCCATGGCGGACCGGTTGGACCAGTTGAACACTGAACGGCGCGAGGTCGAGGCCAGCGTGCGCGATGTGGCGCAGGAACAAGCCGAACAACGTGGCCTAGACGCGCCATTGGTTTGGGCTGCTGGCGAAGGCTGGCACCCGGGCGTTGTCGGCATCGTTGCGTCGCGTTTGAAAGAGGCCACCAACCGCCCCGCCATCGTCATCGGGCTGGACGGGGACGAGGGTAAGGGATCAGGCCGCTCGGTATCGGGCGTTGATCTGGGGGCATCAATCCAGCGACTGGTGACCGAGGGGCTGTTGCTCAAGGGCGGCGGCCATAAAATGGCCGCGGGGCTAACCGTGGCGCGGGACCAGTTGGAACCCGCAATGAAGCGCCTGACGGACCTTCTGGCCAAACAGGGTGCCGGCGACGTCGGCCCCGCCGATCTAAAACTGGACGGTATCCTGATGCCGGGGGCGGCCACGGTTGATCTGATCGAACAACTGGAGCAGGCAGGCCCGTTTGGCGCCAGCGCCCCCGCCCCGCGTTTTGCCTTTCCCGATGTGGAAATCAACTTTACCAAACGCATTGGCGACAATCATCTAAAGCTGACATTCGGCGACGGCATGGGCGCACGGATCGAGGCGATTGCCTTTGGTGTGTTTGACACGCCGTTAGGTCAGGCGCTGGTCAACCACGGCGGCGCGCGGTTCCATCTGGCGGGGCGGCTGGAAATCAACACATGGGGTGGCCGCGCGCGTGTGCAGTTGCGACTGGAAGATGCGGCGCAAGCTTAGCCATCGAAACTCCTCTGTCGTAAATCTTCAATACTGTTCGATCCGCCCGAGTTAAGGAAGTGTGACCCAACACATCAGGAGCCAGCAAATGATTTTCCGCTACACCATACTCTATGTCCAAAACGTCGAAACCACGCTTGCCTTTTTTGGCGCAGCCTTCGGCTTCAAAACCGCCTTTCTGCATGAAAGCAAGGATTATGGCGAACTGGACACGGGACAAACCAAACTGGCCTTTGCCTCAACTGAGTTGATGCAGCAAACAGGCAAATCCCCCGCCAACACCCCTGTAAAAAACCCCGCCTTTAACATCGCCTTTGAAACCGACGACGTGACGGGCGCATTGGATAAGGCGCTAAACGCGGGGGCAGAATTGGTGCAGGAGGTGCAGGAAATGCCTTGGGGTCAGACCACCGCCTATGTCCGGCTACCCGAGGGCGTTTTGATCGAGATTTGCACCGCGGTTCAAGCCCCGTAACCCAGTCCGAGATGCCGCGCTAACCAGCCCGCATCACGGCTGATCTGGCGTGGCGTTGTGCCCAGCCAGATGCGAAATTCCCGTGTCATATGGGCCTGATCGGCATAGCCCATATCATAGGCCAGTTCGGCCAGATTTCGCGGGCGTGTCAATCGGCTGGCGGCACGGCGCACCCGCGCCAAACGGAGCCAGAATACCGGACGGCGGCCGGTTTGCTGTTTTAACAAACGTTGCAAACTGCGGGTCTGCACCCCCAAATCCGCCGCCGCTTGCGCCACATTTTCCGCCCCGTCTGATAGACGCAACAACGCTTCGGTGACATTGGCATCAGGGGTAACATAGGTTTGCAACCGCTCTAGAATGGCGTCGTGGCTCAAATCATCGCTTAAGGACGCCAGCAGCCCCGCCTGATCCACCTGAACCCCGGGGTGCAAGCGAAATCCATTGTAGGAATCATCCGGTTGCAGATCCACCTGCTCGCATGTTTTCGCCAAATCCGTGATGAACCAACCTGCAGCCGGTGTGAAAATCAGATCGCGACAGCCATCCGGCAAGATGGTTGCGATGTGGCCGGTTTCGACCTGTGTTTGCCAATGCTCCAAGACGACCGACAACGGTGCAAATCCCCATATGGTTTTCATATGCAATTCATACGGAATTCATATATCTATATTTCAGCGACCGCAGCAATCCCGAACGCAGTTTGTGCCGGACAAAGAATTTGCTCATTTGGGGCAAATACCCCCTTGCGCCCTCGCCGCTCTTTGCCTAGATACGCCTCACGCCATGGTTTGGCCCGTTCGTCTATCGGTTAGGACGCCAGGTTTTCAACCTGGAAAGACGAGTTCGATTCTCGTACGGGCTACCATGGCGTTATTCCCTTATTCAATCAACACTTCCATTTTGGGGCCCATTCGTTTGGCAACAAAAAAGGCCCCCAACAGAGGCCCTTTCAAATGGTCAGGGCACCTGCCCCGAACCGCAGCATTCAAGCCACTTTTTTATTCGCAATCAAAGCAGCCAGTATCAACCAGCCAACCACCCGGACCAGCAATGTCGTCCGGCAGGGCAAAAATCATCGCTTCGCGGATCGTAAAAACCGTCAGGAAGGCCATGCCGATTTGGTCGAATGTAATTGTTGTAAGCCAGTTCATCGTCGTCTCCGATTCTTTATTCTGTGTTGTTTCAAGGTTGTTTTGCCAAAGATTCTGGGCCAAATAATGTCTGAAACAGGCCGAAATACGTTCTTTGCTTAAACATTAAGGCAAACCTGCGACTAAGCTTTCCCTTCTGCTATATTTCAATTGGCCATCCAGAATTTTGCACCCTTTTCACGCGGGCCTACATCGCGCGCCCCAACAAATCATTTGTGAACACCGTATAGCAGGCCCGCCCTTTATTCTTTGAGGCATAGAGCGCCAAATCCGCGTCCCCCAGCATTTTGACGACATCAGGGGTTTGGTAATAATCCGACACGGTTGTGCCAATGCTCGCCGAAATCCGGCACTGCTCGCCGTTAAACGCAATCGGCACTTCCATCCGCGCAATGATCCGGCTGGCAATATCGTTCAGTTTTTCAATATCGGTCAGCCGATGAAATAGCAGCACAAATTCATCGCCTCCGACCCGTGCCACCAGATCTTCATCGCGGGTTTCATCTACCAGAATTTTGGCAACCTCCAACAGCACATGATCGCCCGCCGCGTGGCCCATCGTATCATTCACTGCCTTGAAATAATCCAGATCAACCTGCATCAGGCCAAATTTTTCACCCGCCTCGACAAACCGTTCCAGCACATGATCCATCGCACGCCGGTTTTTCAGTCCTGTTAATGTATCGGTATAGGCCTGTTCTTCGGCCGCGATCTTGGCGCCTTGCAGGCGCGTGTTCAACTTGCGAGATTCCATCATCGCCGCCGATTTCGCCTCGAGCAGATAAAGCATTTCAACCGCCAGATCCGTTGCCGCAAAATCACCGATTGTCAGATCATAGGTGCCAATGGCATCAACCACCGAAATCCCGAAGGACATATCCAGCAACAGCCCGTCCCCGCTTGCCAGCGTCACGCCGACGGCCTTGAGCGTGGTTTGCTGGCCGTTTTGCACTGTCAAATGCAGCTTGGCGCCTTTCGTGGCAATAATATCGGTCACAGTGGTGGTGTTATGCGGGCGCTGTACATCAAAACAGTCAAAGAACGACATACCCGATAGATCACGGTCCGGATACAGCTTGGCTATTGTCGGGCCGGTCTGAATGATTTTCCCGTCCGCAGACAATACCAGATACATTGGCATCAACAGCGCCAATGACGCCGGTTGCAGGCATATATTTTCCATCATGCATCCGCCCTGACAGGATCAGCCAGACTAAAATCCCGCCCATCGGTATAACTGCTTTCAATCAGGGCTATGGATATTTCCTCGAACCCGTCACCGCCGCCCCGATGTTCCAGCAGCACCAGCGCCCCGTAATCGTCCGCTATAGCCTGCAACAGCCCCACCATCACCCAGCCGAACCCCTTATGTGGCCCTTTGCAGACCAGATTGAAGGCACCGCTATCAGGGCTGCCCAGCAGGCACAATTTTGGCAGGTCCAGTTCGGGCACAGCCAACCGCGCCCGATCTTGCAAATCATCCAGCGAATGCAGGAATTCACCGAACGTATCCCCGCCAAACCGCAACAGGCGGCGTAGGGATTTAACATTCGGGCTGGACACTAGATAAGTGCCCATATCCATCAGCAATGTATCGGTTGATTTCGCAAGCCGCCCCGCCGCGGCCTCCAGCACCGCGTAGGTCAGCGCATCATCATATTCCAACATTGATTCAAATTTTTCAAACCCCAGGTCCGCGGCCTTGGCCACATCCTGCCAAACCTCAGTGCCGTAGGTATCGTTCAGGAAACACTCCAGTGAACGGTTAATCAGCCCGTGCATTCATCCCATCCTTATGATCATGGCGGGACGCTAGGCTTCAGAGGTTAACAAAATCCGAAACCCAGTAGAGTGGATAGCTAAAACTCGAACCATTCCGGTACCTTAGAAATCCGTCGGCGCACCGCCCTCGGATTTGCGCCGCGCTACGAAATCTGCCAGCTCGTC
>NZ_JBSMEZ010000089.1:0-4749 GCF_056498605.1 Profundibacter sp. | reverse complement strand
TTGAACTTCTAAATCAAATTGTCGAACAATTGATAACCCGCCCAAGGAAGCAAAAAGAGATTTGGGAAAAACTGCCTGAGGCAAAACGCGCTCCCGTTGAAGCCAAATTAGCAAAGCCGACTGACTAACTATTTGGGCTATTACCCCGACCTCTACAACTTCGAGATTATCACCCCCGTATTAAACCCGCCCATCCTCAGCTCGCCATACAACCGTTGATATTCGATTTTCGGGCAGCGGTTCATGATCACTTCAACACCCCGCGCTTTGGCAAGGGCCGCTGCCTCCTCGTTCTCGACGCCGATCTGCATCCAGACGGTTTTCAGGTCGGGGAATGTGTCCAATGCCGCCTCGACAATCGGCGTCACATGTTCGGAGCGCCGAAAAATGTCGACCATATCGACGGGGCGATCAATCGAGGCCAAATCCGGCATAATCTCCTGCCCAAACAGCATTTTGCCCGCATGGCCCGGATTGACCGGAATAACCGTAAACCCCTTCATCGACAGATACCGCGCCACGAAATAGCTGGGGCGCACGGGGTTCATTGAAACGCCAACGCAAGCGATCACCTTATTGTCGGTCAGGATGCGTTTCAGCATGTCGTCGGAATAGGTCATGAGGCATCCTTAACAGGCTATCCCAAAAGAAAAAAGCGTCCGAACCTGCATATTGGTCCGGACGCCAGTTACGGAACGAGGGACAGTGATAGGAGGTGCGCGCGTTCCGGGCGCTGCACCTGCACCACAACAGATAAGCAGCTTTAACGCGATTGCCAGAGGCGGTAAATGAATTGTGATGGGGTGCTTTATTGCAATACCGCTGGCCAGTTGGCATTGGCGCGGCTGATGTTGCCTGGAATGTCTTGGCGCCAAATACCCCGCACTTCCAGACTGAAGTTCAGATACAGCTTATCGTCAACCACGGTCCACGCATCAGGGTCCGTCGGGGCTGTTGCGCCCTTGGACACGGCATATGCGCAATACCCGCCGTATTGGGGGGCGTATTTTCTGGGGTTTGCGTCAAACAGCGCCTTGTTTTCCTCGCTTGAGAATTGCCACGTTGCGCCGTTCCAGCTGCTGCTGATCTCCATCTCGCCCTTTGTCGGGGTCGCCGCCGTGAAATAGGCCACGGGATCATAACCGTTTATCGCGGTGCCGCCTATTGAGTAGACTTTGGGCGTTTCTGCCATAGCGGGTCCGATTTGTGCCACCACTACGGGCACCACCAACAACAATCCTAGAAATGCGCGTCTGCCTATCATCACGTCCTCCTGTTACTCTTACCCTGACTATATGGGCAAGAACCGCAGGTTTATACCGACCTGACATAGATGTGATTACGACCCCCGCGAGGCATACAGCGCCACAGCAGCGGCGTTCGAGACATTAAGCGAGCCAAATTCGCCGGCAGCGTCGATTTTCACCAGCGCGTCACAGGTTTCGCGGGTTTTTTCGCGCAAGCCCGGCCCCTCGGCCCCAAGCACCAGTGCAATCGGGCGATCCGTGCGTCCCTCAACGGCTTGGGCCACCGATTGCGTCGCCTCGCCGTCCAGCCCCAGCATCAGGTAACCCATTGATTTCAAGGTCTCCATCGCCACCGCAAGGTTCTTGACCCGCAAATAGGGTTGGCGCTCCAAAGCGCCCGAAGCAGATTTGGCCAAAGCGCCGGTTTCAGGTGCGGAATGGCGTTGTAGCGCGATCACGGCACGAGCGCCGAACACTTCGGCCGAGCGCAAGATCGCGCCGACGTTATGCGGGTCAGTGATGCGGTCCAGCAGCAGCACGCGCGGCACTTGGCCGTCCGCTGCCATGCAACATTCCTCAATGCTGCCCCAACTCAGTTGCTTGACCTCAAGTGCTGCCCCCTGATGCACAGATTGGGCCTCAAGCGGGGCGGTGAATTTGCGCGCGTCAGACATTTCAGGCTCCATGCCGCTGGCGCCAATATCTTCGGCCAGTTTGTCATAGGCATTTTTGGTCACAATTAGCCGCAGCTTTTTACGGTCCGGATTGCGTAGGGCATCGCGCACCGCGTGCAAGCCAAACAGCCATACGGTTTCCGCCGCCGACGCGCGCCTGCTTTGTTCCTTTTCGATCACCCATTTAGGTTTTTCCATCGCCTTGATACCCCTGAATTTACGCAGATTTGACAATGCGGCACACAGCATCCCGATACAAGGTTATTATCAGGTGGGTTTACGCTTGACGGGTTAGCATAGCGCGGGTATCCACCCCCAGTGTTGGGCGATAGGCCGCAAGGTGTGGCAGGGGACTGTAACTCCCTCGAGGCGACTCACGCCTGGTTCGATTCCAGGATCGCCCACCATTTTTCTCGAAACCAGTTACGGCATCAGGATATCGGACCGCTGATAGGTCGCGCTATCCTGCGTTCCATCATCAAAAATCAATGTCACTGACATGCTTTTGACCGATCCAATATCCAAAACGGCATAGGGCAAATGGGTTTCCATTTTCATCGCATTGGGTTGGGCGGTATTCTCGTAACATTCTTCGACCTCGAACACCTGTTCAGGCGCCCCGTTCACCCCATAGCGGATTTCATGCAATCCACAGCGCCATGCAACCAGCTGGGTGAAATACAGCAGGTCATTGCCGTCATATTCACGCACTGCCACCCATGCAGTTTTGGTGGCGGACAAGATCGGCTTAACCTCGGTTGCTGTGGTGAATTTGCCGGTTGGCTCCTGTGGTTCTGGCTGCCAATCAGTTTCTCTTGCATATGCCGTGCCATTTTCGGTGCCGTTCAATAAGGATCCGTTGGTGTCATCCGGCATGGTTGTGTTAGTGCCGTCTAGCAACGAGTCGCTGTTTGTATCGGCATCGGTCACGGCAGATATGGTCCGATCCGTTGCATTCTGCGACCCCGCCCCCAGCCCGACACCTATCGCGATGGTGAACACCAATAATACATGAAACATCTATCTCTCCTGCCGCGCAAATGATTGCTTTTTTACAATAGCTTTAACAAACATGTCCAAAATCTTAACTATTCTCACATTTTGAAACAATAACGCCTTTTGGCAAACACTGTTTCGGCCTATAGTTGTTCAAAACAACCACGGGCATGGCTAACTATGGCGAAGAAAAGCAGGAAACGTCAAGATTTCAATATCCTGATCGTCGCCCAGAACGGGCGGCTGCAATACGAGGCGGTTTTGTTCGCCGCCTCCTTGCGCCATTCCGATCCCGGTTTCAAAGGCCGCCTGATCGTGGCCGAACCACAATCCGGACCGAACTGGAAGAATGATCCAAGCATCGGCAATGATGAGGTGCGTGCCCTGCTGACCGATCTGGGGACCGAGATTGTGCCCTTCAACAGCAAACATTTCGGCGGGGACTATCCATACGGTAATAAAATCGAGGCTTTGTCCGCGATGCCCAAGGGCGAACCATTTGTATTTTTCGATACCGACACGCTGATCACGGGGCCGCTGTCCGAGGTGGCGTTTGACTTTGATCACCCAGCAGCCTCAATGCGCCGCGAAGGCACTTGGCCAACCGAAGAGCTGTATGGCCCCGGTTATAACGAGACATGGGGCGCATTATATGACCGGTTCGATCTGGATTTAGCCAGTTCGCTGGATATGTCTCAGCCGGATGAATACTGGCAGCGCTATCTGTACTTTAACGCGGGCTGGTTTTTCTACCGCTGCCCGCATGAATTTGGCAAACGATTTGCCAAATACGCGCTGGAAATCCGTGATAATACGCCGGATACGCTGGTGTGTCAGCCGCTGGACCCGTGGCTCGATCAAGTCGCGCTACCCTTGGTGATCCATTCATTCGGCGGTGGACGGCCAGGGCCGGAACTGGACGGGCTGGATGGTGATATCAGCTGCCATTACCGCGTCCTGCCGATGCTATACGCCCGCGAAAACGATCATGTGGTGGATGTGCTCGAAACCGTCACTTCGCCAAACAAGATCAAAAAAGTGATCAAACAGTATGACCCGATCAAACGGATGATTTTCCAGCGGCGCGGGCAAAAGGTGCGGGCAATGTTTGACCGCGACGCCCTGCCCAACATGGAAAAGAAAATCCGCAACCGCATTAAACGCGAAGGGTTCTGGATGCGTTAGGGCTTAATTTTTTTCAGATAGTTTTCATGCATACCACCTATTTCTGATCTAGATCAAAGCATTGCAAGATGTTTTAGCATATCATTATCTTGGGGAATGCTGGTGCGGTTGCCAATGAAGATGCTGCGGATCCCTCGCAAAGTTTGACTTGGTCGCTATTTGCTCAGCCTTTCCTGAAAAGGGGAAACGGGAGCGAATAGGAGACTGAAATGAACACAGTCAAAATCATCAATGGTATCGCAATTTTCTCTGCAATTATTGTAGTGTCGGCTTGCGATCCTCCAGGCGATCACAAGACGATAACATTCGAGCCGGAAAGAAACCTTGAAGTTATCACCCAATATAATGGCGGCCAAATGATCGTTAATGTAAATGACCCAACAAGCGGGGCCAATTGGGTTGATTGCGTTCCAAACACAGACGAAGGCTGTCGTCAAACCTTCTTGATTGAAGATGCCAAGCCGCCGCCCATAGACCCACTCCGCGATGATGGCGACAAGGAGGAGAGAAGTGGCGGTGGTGGTCATCAACACTAACAAACGCACGTAAAATTAACATCACCCGTCTAGATCATTGTTCTGAAATGGCAGACGGGGGAGGATATTATTTGCCGGGTTTCTCAAAATTGGAAGGTTACTAGCTGGTTT
>NZ_JBSMEZ010000088.1:0-11686 GCF_056498605.1 Profundibacter sp. | reverse complement strand
TCTTCCTGTTCACCAAAGGGGATCGCACTCCAGAGGGCAAAATCATCTGGACATACCGCAACATCAACTTTGTCGCCTGTGGCCTCGTGATCATTCTGGCCATCGCAGCACTGACAATCTACTTCGTGCAGCCCGCAAAACAGGCCGCGCGGGATCAATACAATTACCTGTTCTGGTGGGAAACGCTGGGCGTGCTGGCCTTTGCCATCTCATGGCTGGCAAAGGGCAAAACCCTGACCGGAATTAACAGGATGTGGGGCCGACTGACGACAAAGGTCAGTCGTTGATATCTTCTTCCTTGCTCCAGGTTTTCACCTCGCCCATGCGCAGACCGAACACGCGGCGCATCACCAGCCACGCCACCAAAGACACCGCCGCGAAAAACGCCAGCGTATAGGGCAGCGAGGTGACAAAAAACGCAGCCGCCCCGCCGATATACAACAACCCGCCAGTGATGAACGCACCAATGGCAAAGCCCAGTAAAATATGTGTCGGGGCCAGAACCTCAAGAATGGCCAGCAACAACGCACCGGCCATCCAGGCCCACCATGTGGTCCACATTATGGTTTTCCTTTCAGCATTTTGAACGCATCGCCAAAGGCATCAACAATATTGCTCGGCAGCATAATGGTTTGCTTGCCCGAGCCTTTGCCAATCTCGGCCATCGCCTCGACCTGCTTTAGTGCCACCTGATACTGCGCGGATTCAATGCCATGCTCCTTGATCGCCTTCGCGACCACTTCGGTTGCATAAGCCTCGGCATCGGCAGAAATCCGGCGCGCTTTGGCTTTTTGCTCGGCGGCGTAAAGTTCGGCATCCGCATTCAACTCGACCGACCTCTTGGTGCCCTCGGCATCGGTGACTTGGGCACGACGGGCGCGTTCGGCATTCAACTGCTGCAACATCGCCTCGCGGGTGGCCTGATCCAGATTCACATCCAGAATTTCGGCGCGGGTCACTTCGATGCCCCAGTCATCCACGGCTTTGGCAATTTGTTCCTGAATTTTGGCAATCAACTGTTGACGGTTTGACTGCACTTCGTCCAGCTCCATTTCACCGATACCAGACCGCACAATCCCCGCCACAGTGGTGGAAATCGCGGCATCCACATCGCGGATCCGGTAAACGGTTTTTTCAGGTTCCAGAATGCGGTAAAACACGCTGGTTTCGACGGTCACCAGAACGTTGTCGGCTGTAATGGCATCCTGCGAATGGGTCGGCAACTGGCGCTCCAACACCGAAACCTTGTGGCGCACACGGTCCAGAAACGGCACAATCACGTTAATGCCAGGCCCAAGAACTGAACGCAGCTTGCCAAACCGCTCAACCACATATTTTTCCGATTGCGGCACAATGCGAATAGCCTTGAAGATCGCAATGATAATCAGCGCTGCCAAAATCAGCAGCACAATATTACCGCCTAATAATTCAGCAATAATTTGTTCAATATCCAATGGTCCGCCCTTTCTATTCATTCTCACAATCCTTTTTCGTCATAGCCCCAATATGGGCATGAATTGGGCAAATGAAAAGGCATTCCGACTTTCCCGAACTAATCATCGGCAATGCTTTCCTTTCCCCGCTCCAAATACCCCAGAAACCCTCGCAACCCGTCCTGCAAATGCGTGATCGCTTTTGCGTGGGATAGATAAGTTTCGATCGACATCATCTCCCATTTCTGCCCCTCATCTCCGAACCTGATCTGTGCCGGATCAAACCCCTGCACCACGACCCCGAAAAACCAGATGCGGGCCTGCCCTTGCAAAACCCCCTCCCGATGGGCACCATAAACCAGATCATCCTCAGACAGGCGCAGCCCGAATTCTTCCCACAACTCCCGCAGCACGCAATCTTTCGGTGTCTCGCTTCCCTCACGCCCGCCCCCCGGGAAATCCCACATGTCAGGGAACGGGATGTCGGGTTTGTCATCTCGCAGCAACGTCAGCACATGGCCACCGCTTATCAACGCCAGTTTTGCCCCGTGAAAATCCATGCCGATATTACCCATACCAAACCCATACGTTTTCCATATACTATCCATACACAGTTTCTCCAAACCGGAACCCACCCATGCCCGCCCTGTGCCGTGATTGCCTGACCCCGTTTGACACCGGCCCCCGCTGCCCGAATTGCTGCAGCCCGCGGGTGATGGAGCACCCCGAACTGTTCACCCTGACCATCGCCCATATGGACTGTGACGCCTTCTATGCCTCGGTCGAAAAACGCGATAATCCCGAAATCCGCGACAAGCCGGTAATCATCGGCTCGCGTCACCCCCGCTCCGTGGTGTCGACCGCCTGTTACATCGCCCGAATCAAAGGTGTGCGCTCGGCCATGCCGATGTTTCAGGCGTTAAAATTGTGCCCTGATGCGGTAGTGGTCCCCGGCCGGATGAGCGTTTATGCCCAAGCCTCGCGCGATATTCGCAAGCTGATGGACGAGTTGACGCCATCCATCGAACCTCTATCACTGGACGAGGCATTTCTGGATATGTCCGGCACCGAAAAACTGCACCACGCGCCGCCTGCGGTGATGCTGGCGCGGCTGGTGAACCGGATGGAAGACGAGCTGGGCCTGTCCGGATCCATCGGCCTTTCACACAACAAATTCCTTGCCAAAGTCGCCTCTGATCTGGACAAGCCGCGCGGGTTTTCGGTGATCGGCAAAGCCGAGACAGACGCGTTCCTGCGGGACAAACCGGTGCGGATGATCTGGGGTGTCGGCAAGGCGATGCAGGTGTCACTGGACAGCGCTGGTATCCGCACCTTTTCCGACCTTTTACGCTGGGATCGCAAGGACTTGGGCGCACGTTTCGGCGCGATGGGGGATCGGCTTTGGCACCTTGCCCGTGGTCAGGATGTGCGCCGCGTGTCCACCAACGCGCCGGTCAAAAGCATCTCGAAGGAAACGACATTTTCAACCGATACGTCCGATATGACCGTGCTGGATGGTCATATCTTTCGTCTGTCCGAACAGGTGTCGACAAGGGCCAAATCCAAGGGCCAAGCTGGGCGCATCGTGACCCTGAAACTGAAGCGCGCCAACCACACCCAGCTTAGTCGACGCGTCAGCCTGTATGACCCAACCCAGATGGCGGATCGCATCTATCGCACCGCGCGGGATTTGATGGCAAATGTCGGAGATGAAGGCCCATACCGCCTGATCGGTGTCGGTATCAGCGAGCTGTCCGATGCCGACACCGCCGACCTTTCTGTCGACCTGCTGGATCAGGATGCCGCCAAGCGTGCCGCTGCCGAACGGGCCACCGACAAAATTCGTGAGAAATTCGGACATGATGCAATTAAAAAAGGCCGTGCTCTGCGATGAAATACCTAGGATTTATTTCAACCTGCCCAATATTCACGCCGTATTAATTTCGGTTTGTCATTGTCGATCCTGATAAAACTAAGACGAACATGGAATTTCAATGGATCAACTCGCAAAGAACATCAAAGAAGCAATCGGCTCTCATGGGGCATGGAAACTTAAACTAAAAACAGCAATTACAATAGGTTACAGCGACCTGACTGTTACTGATGTCAGCTGCGATCAGAATTGCAACTTTGGCAAATGGCTTCGCAGCCCCGATTTTGATGCTGAAACCCGTATGGGTGTACCTTACCGCGTCATCAATCGATTGCATGCTGAATTCCATAAATGCGCGGGCTCTGTTCTGGATCTTGCCACGTCCGGGCATGGGACCGAAGCAACGACACTGCTTAACGGGGATTTTACCCAGAAATCAGAAAAGCTGGTGCGCGGATTACAGAAATGGAAACGCGAAGCCATCTGATCAATACCTGACCTAAAACAGCCATTAGAATGGAAACACGCAATGTCGAATGAAAATCTAATAAACCAGATCAACAATGCAATCGGCGCACATGGCAGTTGGAAAATCAAGCTGCGCACTGCCGTTAACAAGGGCAAAAGCGACCACAGTGTCGAGGAAGTACGCTGTGATGACAAATGTGCCTTTGGCAAATGGTTGCATGGCACTGACATTGACGGCGCAACCCGCGCCGGTGCCCCCTATAACGTGATCAAAAGGCTGCATGCCGAATTCCATATCTGCGCGGCGGATGTCCTGAAAATGGCAACGACAGGCAATACCCCTGGCGCAACGGCACTCCTGGATGGCGACTTTTCTGCAAGGTCTGAAAAACTGGTGCGGGGCTTACGCAAATGGAAGGGCGAAGCAGCCGCCAGCTAATCCGGCGCGGTCACTACTCGGCAGCCAATGGCAGTTTTGTAGCACTAATCTGGGTTATTTCTTTTGCGATTGTGTTGATCAACTTCTGAAAGCTCTGGAAATTCCCGTTCGGCCGGATCATCTGCTCGTTCATATAAAGTGACCGGTCAATTTCAATCTGGATCGCATGTTGGCTTCGTGACGGCCGACCATAATGCTGGGCAATATAGGCCCCGGCAAACGGCGTATTTCGCACAACTTTCAACCCCGCACTGACAAACGCTGCCTCGATCCGCTCCACAATATCACTGTTGGCAGCCGCCCCGAACCTGTCACCCAACACAACCTCGGCCTTTGGGATTCCTACCCTCGTGATGGTATTGATTGCCTCATGTGGCATTGAATGGCAGTCTATCAAAATCGCCTCGCCAAACATCTGGTGACTTTGTTCAATCAACCGTTCAAGCACCGTATGATAGGGCCGCCAATGGGTCGCCAGCCGTGTCTCGACATCCATCCTTGAAATCTTGCCGCGATATATTTGGCGGCCATTCGACACAACCCGCGGAATCACCCCCAGCCCAGACGCCACACGCGGGTTATGCGCCGTTTTCCGCACCCCATCAATTAACGCCGGATCCAATTCGTCTGCATTGCGGTTCAGATCAACAAAAGCGCGGGGCGTTTTGGCAACCAGCAGCGGCGCCCCGAATGATGGCACATCGGCATACAACAGATCAACAAACGCATCCTCGCTTGACCGTATCGCCATTTCATCCAGCACTGTTTTGCGCAAAAACGCCCACGAATAACTGCGCCCGCTATGAGGCGAGGCAAAAATCACACTTGTGGTGCGATCATCGGGCATCTTTAGCTGATATGGTCGCTTTAGCATTCCCTCTCCTGTCACATCATCTATAGCCTATTTATCACAAGTATCAAAAGCCCTTGATCACTGCCCCGACTCCTTTTATAGACCAGCAGACCGACGTGGTTCTGCCGCGCACCTCATCTTTTGGGGCGCCAGGATTAATTAGGCCATATGGGCGCTTAGCTCTGCGGAAGAGAACTTCGTTGACATCGAAGGGGTCACTGGTTCGATCCCAGTAGTGCCCACCATATGCCCCATACTTCGGGGACGAATTTGAAACAGAGGCGCCGCTGCGCCGCGATACGAGGAGAAGGTTATGAAAGTTCGCAATTCCCTGCGCTCACTCAAAGGCCGCCATCGCGATTGCCGCATTGTGCGTCGCAAAGGCCGTGTTTACGTGATCAACAAAACGAACCCACGGTTCAAAGCCCGTCAGGGTTAAAACCAACAATACCAAATTGGAAAAGGCCGCCGAGCATTGCTCAGGCGGCCTTTTCTTTGGCAAGCCTTTACGCTCACCGCGCCGCCAACAACCTTACAATCGTTTGCTGTGTCACATACCCAGTCACCGGAATTTGTCGCGCCCGTTGGAATTTACGCACCGCGCGCCGTGTTTTGTCATCAAACTTCCCGTCCACACGCCCCGGCTTTAACCCCAGCGCCTGCAATTTCTGTTCCACCAACAAACGTGCGATCCCGTTCCCCGCAACCCGTGCTTCATCCGCACGCGCACGGCGGATCAATTCCTCATCCCTTGATGGCCCCTCCAATTGCGCCAACTGCTCTTTTGCAACACGTGCAAATGCACCGCGCGGGTATTTCTGCAAATATTGCCGATATGCCCCCGCCGATCCCACAGATTGCACATCATCCCAGTATTCCCGCTCGACAGCCGCTGCTTCCGCACGGCGTTCCCCGTCAAACTGCTCAACCCGCGTCTGCGCGATCTCGGAATACAGCCCGTCCGGATAGCGTTTCAGATAAGCTCGCAAGCTGGCCTCGGTGCCATCGCGTCCCGTTTGGCGCCAATATGTTGCATCCTGCCGGTCCTGTTCTTCCTGACGCAGGCGCGCCTCTTCCTCCAACTCTTGGGACCGGACATCAGCAGCGCTCTGCAATGCAGAAATCTGGTTGCCCGTCAGATAGCCATACCCGTCAATCCCGCGCGATTGTTGCCATGCACCGATTGCGGCACGCGATCCGCGCCCGAACAGGCCGTCAATCCCGCGCGGGTTAAACCCCAATATCGACAGATTGCGCTGGATTTGGCGGCGTTGCGCGCGCTTTAGTTTCAGCCGCTCCTCGTCCGCCTGCGCTTGAATTTCTGGCTGGGCTTGCAGCTCCGACATGGCATCCCTCGCGGGGCGAATATACTTACCTTGAGGGTAGCGATCCACATAGCTCTGGATCGCCTCAACTGTGCCAATTGCCTGCACAGCCTTCCAATAAGCAAAGTCGTCATCACGCACCACGTCAACGCCCACAGGTGCTGTTTCCGACAAAAACGGCATTGTGTTTGATATAAACCCTGTCACCACAGTGTGGTTAGGCACCTGTTCAGCCGCTTTGCCTATGCTCTGACCCGGGACCAGCACCGATTGCTCTAAAAACTGCACCACTTCACGGGTAGGGCCGCGCACCAATGTCACCCCTTGCCCGACAGTCAGCTTTTCAGCATTGGGCGTCATCCAGTCGCTTAGGTAAATACTATCGTCATTTTCAGCGACGAACATCAGCGCCGCACCAGGCTTTTGCGACAGCACATCCATCAACGCCCCCAGTGACAGTTCGGCACCCCCAACAGTGAACACATTCGGCTGATCCGCATCAACGCCCAACAGCCAACTGTCCCGTGCACTTGACGCGATCTGGCCACTTACCACAACAACAACGCGCTCCGCATCCCTTGCGGCCGCGTAGAATTCACCGACTATGACCTTCTGCTCGCTTTTGGTCAGGTTTTCACCATAAATCACCTGAAATCCGGCCACCGCAAGTGCATCCCTAGCCCCGTCAACGCGCCCTGCATCCAGCGTTCTAGGCTGGTTGCGGTAGTTGCTATTGCCGATCACCAGCGCGACGTCTTTGGCGAGTGCCGGCAGCGCCGTTACAATCAAAGCACCGACAAGCGCCACCAGTTTCAATTTCAACATCATGGCGCATTCCTTTGCTATTGGACCAGATCAATCGTAACTTCGTTGATCCTCGATCACTAAACCATCATTTGGCAAGCTGCCTTTTTTCATCAGCGTAATCTTGCTCTTTAATTTTAGCGTGTCGGTCAATGATATCAAATAACGCTCCGCATCTGTTGCATCCGTTTCGATCTGAACAGTCATCACATCCATCTCGCCATCACGGCTGGCAATGACGCGGGCGCGGCTGACCTCGTCATGTTTCGCAACGAAATCCGCGACCTGTTCGGGGCGGATAAACATGCCTTTGATCTTGGTTGTTTGGTCGGCACGGCCCATCCAGCCTTTGATGCGCATATTGGTCCGCCCGCATGGGCTTTCCCCTTGCATCACAGCACTTAGATCGCCGGTGGCAAACCGGATCAGCGGGTAATCAGGGTTCAGCGTGGTCACCACGACCTCGCCAACTTCGCCCATCGCAACAGGGATGCCAGTACCTGGTGTAACGATTTCGACAATCACACCTTCGTCAACAATCATGCCCTCTTGGGCCTCGCTTTCATAAGCAATATTGCCCAAATCAGCGGTGGCATAATTCTGCAAACACAGGACCCCGCGGTCGGCGTATTCTTGTCGCAACGAGGGGAAGAGCGCCCCGCCGCCAACTGCCGCCCGCGAGATGTTGAGCGAAAGCCCTATCGCCTCCGCCTTGTCCAAAATCACCTTCAGGTAATCAGGCGTGCCTGCATAGGCCGTCACCCCGACATCATGCGCTGCACGCGCCTGCAATTCGGTCTGCCCTGTGCCCGCAGGTAAAACTGTTGCACCCACAGCCCGCGCACCTGATTCAAAGATCATGCCAGCAGGGGTCAGATGGTAGCCAAAACAGTTTTGAACAATATCACCTTTACCGATCCCGCACGCGTGCAGGAACCGCCCGATGCGCCACCAGTCATGGGTAATTCCGCCAGGCTCGTAAATTGGACCGGGGGATTGGAATATATGCGCCACATTCGAAACACCAAAACCACCGAACGGCGGGTTTTCAGCCTGCCATTTGCTTAGGTCGGATTTGCGCAGCACCGGATAGGTGGCCAGATCATCCAGAGCCTTCAGCTCCGGCCCCTCCAGCCGACAGGCGCCTTTTACTGCACGCGCCCGCAGAATTTGTTCCTGCAAATCGGCCAATTGCTCGGCAGCCCGCTGATCGGCAGAGCGGGTTTCCAGCTCGTCAAAATACTGCATCCCTTCGCCCCGCATCAGCTCAACCACCTCTTGCGACGCCGATAGCTGCGCACATCACGGAATGATTTACGCCCCTCATCCGAAATCCCCAGATAGAATTCCTTCACATCAGGGTTTTCGCGCAGGTCTGCCGCAGGGCCATCCATCACCACACGGCCGGATTCCAGAATGTATCCGTAATGCGCGTATTTCAGCGCCATATTGGTGTTCTGCTCGGCCAGCAGAAACGACACGCCTTCTTCCTCGTTAATCTTTTTCACAATCTCGAAAATCTGTTCCACCAGCTGCGGGGCCAGTCCCATTGACGGCTCGTCCAGCAGCACGGTTTCAGGGCGGCTCATTAACGCGCGGCCAATAGCAACCATCTGTTGCTCGCCACCCGATGTATATCCCGCCTGTGATTTACGTCGCTCACGCAGGCGCGGGAAATAGTCGTAGACCATTTCAAGGTCAGCGCTCACAGCCCCCTTGCCATCACACCGTGTATAGGCACCAGTCATCAGGTTTTCCTCGACGGTCAGGTGCTCAAAACAGTGACGCCCCTCCATCACCTGAATAACGCCTTGCTTGACCATATCTGACGGATTCATCCCCTCAATGCTTTTGCCACGATACGAAATTGAACCTTTGGTTACCTCGCCGCGTTCAGACCCTAGCAGGTTTGAAACTGCTTTCAGAGTGGTGGTTTTCCCCGCCCCGTTGCCGCCCATCAGCGCGGTAATACCGCCCTTTGGGACCGAGAGGCTAACGCCTTTCAGCACAAGGATCACATGGTTGTAGATCACCTCGATGTTGTTGACCTCTAACAGGGTCTCTTGTGTCTGTGTGGCGTCAAGCATTTTACATGTCCTGAATAGTCAATAATTTGCCCGGGCCGCAATATCGCGGCCCGGGCAGTTGGATTAGTTACAATCACGCGGTGTGATGTTGTTCTCAGTGGCATAGGCATACGAATCTTCTTCGATCAGCGCACCGATAACGTCACCATCCGATGGGCCGAAATCTGTGATTAGGCTCCATTTTTTAGCAGCGGCATCCCACTGGGCAACTGCCCCAGTGCCAGGACCACCATGGTTGGCACAGGACACTTTGAACGATGGGCCAAAGTTGGGCATACCCAATTCTGTCATCCGCTCTTCGGTGATTTCCAGCGCTTCCATGCCGTCGCGCATATCTGATGCTGTGATCTGGGCGTTGCCAGTCATCTCTTGCGCTTTGCGTGTCGCCTCGGCTGCAAGCATCGCTGCATACATGCCGCGGTTATAGAGCGCTGTGCCGATCTGGTCGCCAGCACCGGCTGCCTTGCCAGTATCCACAACATATTTCTGGATGTCGGCAAAGACTGGGAAATCATTCCCTACATTGTGGAACGTCAGCGCCTTGTAGCCGTTAGCCGCCATACCTGCTGGCAGAACGTCATGTTCCGCGCCGGACCACCAGATACCGATAAAGTTTTCCATCGGGAACTTGATGTTTGCGGCTTCCTGAATAGCAACCTGGTTCATCACGCCCCAGCCCCACATCAGAACATAGTCGGGTTTTTCGCGGCGGATTTGCAGCCATTGCGATTTTTGCTCTTGGCCAGGGTGGTCAACAGCCAGCAGGCTCAATTCAAACCCGTGCTTTTTGGCCAGTTCTTCCAAGGTGCGGATAGGCTCTTTGCCGTAGGCCGAATTGTGATACACTAGCGCAACTTTTTTGCCTTTGATATCATCACCATTAATCGACAGCAGATAGTTCACTGCGATTGACGCGCCATTCCAGTAGTTGGCAGGGTAGTTAAACACGTTGCTGAACACTTTACCGTTCGCTGCAGATGTACGACCATACCCCATCGTGTGCATCGGAATGCCATCGGCTGTCACTTTCGGGATCAGCTGATAGGTGATGCCGGTCGACAGTGGTTGATAGACCAATGCGCCGCTGTCTTTGGTGGACTCATAACATTCCACACCTTTTTCGGTGGAATAGCCGGTTTCACATTCAGGCACGGACGTCATAACGCCACCGATGCCGCCGTCACGCTCGTTCAGCAGCGTGAAATAATCGGCATAGCCATCCGCAAACGGGATACCACCCGCCGCATATGGACCCGTGCGATATGATAGCGACGGATAGACCAGTTCGGCCATCACTGGTGCAGCGGCCATTACCGCGGCCACAGCCATTGTTGCTAGTTTAAGTTTCATTAGTAGTTCTCCTCCGTTGATATTGTAGTCTCGATAATCCCAAGCCGGGGTTTTCCCGATCTGTTATGTTCGGCCATACCCTATGCGGGCCCTAATGCGGAAATGGCCAAAGCCTTAGTTTCTCCTTGGTGACGCGCCATAGTTGCGCCAACCCGTGTGGCTCCAAAATCAGGAAGGCCACGATCAGCCCGCCAACGATGACAAACTGGACATGTGTCGCTACGTCCGTGGGCCAACCCGTGCCGCCAACCAGCACGTTTTTTAATAGCACCGGTAGCAGCACCATGAATGCAGCCCCCGCAAATGATCCAAAGATTGATCCAAGCCCGCCGATGATCACCATGAACAACACCAGAAATGATTTACCGATGCCAAAGGCTTCGCCAACTTCGGCAGCGCCCAGATAGACGGTGAACAGCAACGCACCCGCGATGCCGATGAAAAATGATGACACGCCAAAGGCGGTCAGTTTTGCTTTCAACGGGTTCACTCCGATGATTTCAGCCGCAATATCCATATCGCGAATCGCCATCCAGCTGCGGCCCAGATTTCCGCGCGTCAGGTTACGAGCCAGCCACGCGGCACCCACTACAAAGATCAGGCAGACCATATATTGCGCCCATGCGTCCACGTTCGGGCCGGTGACGTTGATGCCAAAAACCGTGCGTTCCGGCGCGCTGATCTGGCCAGAAGCGGAATAGTTGTAGAACCACGGCACGCGGTTGAACAACCACACCAAAAAGAACTGCGCGGCGAGCGTGGCCACGGCCAGATAGAAGCCTTTGATCCGCAAGGATGGCAGTCCAAACAGCATCCCCACCGCCGCAGTGATCACGCCGGCAATCAGAATGTGGATGATGATAGAAACATCGGGGAAAGACGTCATCAGCTTATAAGATGCAAACGCCCCCACCGCCATAAACCCGCCGGTGCCAAGGCTCAGCTGTCCGCAATATCCGATCAGAATGTTCAGGCCCAGCGTGGCGATCACATAGATCAGGAACGGCACCAGAACCGCATTGGCCCAGTAATCGTTGATAAAGAACGGCACCAC